>NZ_JBFAYB010000068.1:0-48884 GCF_040681075.1 Streptomyces sp. NPDC051907
ACCTTGCCGCCGATCAGCACATCGGTCGCCCGGTTGATCCCGTCCACCAGCGAGTGCCGGCAGCCGTACTTGTTGTCGAACTTCGACTTCGTCACGGCGTCGTTCACATTGATCGCCGGGAACAGCAGCGTCCCCTCACGCTGCATCTCGTACAGACGGTGCACACCCGTCGTCGTCTCCTCGGTCACACCGCGGATCTCGGACGCCAGCTGGGTCCACTTCTGCGGGCTCTCGCCGAGGGTGCGGTTGAGCAGGCGCAGGATGTAGCCGTACTCCTCGCTGTCCGCGGTCTCGGGGTCCGGGGCGGCGCCGGCCTTCTCGAACTCCACGCCCTTGTGGACGAGGAGGGTGGCGTCGCCACCGTCGTCGAGGATCATGTTCGGGCCGCCGGTGGGGGTGTTCGGCCAGGTCAGCGCCTGCTCCGTGCACCACCAGTACTCCTCCAGCGTCTCGCCCTTCCAGGCGAAGACCGGGATGCCCTGGGGGTTGTCCGGCGTGCCGTTCGGGCCGACCGCGATGGCGGCGGCCGCGTGGTCCTGGGTGGAGAAGATGTTGCAGGACGCCCAGCGGACCTCGGCGCCGAGGGCGGCGAGCGTCTCGATCAGGACGGCGGTCTGCACGGTCATGTGCAGCGAGCCGGTGATACGCGCGCCGGCCAGCGGCTGGGCCTCGGCGTACTCCTTGCGGATCGACATCAGGCCGGGCATCTCGTGCTCGGCGAGGGTGATCTCCTTGCGCCCGAAGGCGGCGAGGGAGAGGTCGGCGACCTTGAAGTCCTGACCGGTGGCGACAGTCGACATGCGAACTGCTCCTCGTGGTGTGGGTCGAGGGTGGTTACGGCTGACTCTGCGGCGGTCGAGGGCATACGAATGCCCGGGCGTTCGCAGTGCAGTCCGTCGGAGGCCCTCTCTCCCTCGGTCGGTCCACAGGCGCGGACCGCCCGACCGCCATCAGCAGCGACGTCTGGCTCTGGTCACGAATCTACACCGATCGGCGCAGTGGACCCCAGCCCGTCTGCGGCCCGGTTCCGGCCGAAAGCCGGGTTGGGAGGTATGGAACGGTCTGCCTCCTGGGGCTTTTGGCGTCGTCGAGGCGTGATGCACGATGCTGCTGGATCGCGAACATGTGCACGGCGATCTGCGCCACGAAGCGTTAGGAGAACCACGTGACCAGTCCGGGAACTGGGCAGCGGAAGTTGAGGCTGCTCGCGGTGACGGCTTGTCCGACCGGCATCGCCCACACCTATATGGCGGCGGAGAAGCTGGCGCAGGCGGCAGAGGCGCTCGGCGTCGAGATCAAGGTGGAGACTCAAGGCTCCATAGGCGCCGAGAACGTACTCTCTGACAACGATGTCAATGACGCGGACGGCGTCATCATCGCCGCCGACAAGGACGTCGACCGCAGTCGGTTCGTCGGGAAGAGGGTGCTGGTCGCCGGTGTCGCCGAGGGCGTGCACCAACCGGAGCGGCTGATCGAGCTGGTGCAGAGCGCGCCGGTGCAGGAGGCGGGCGGCGCGGGCGGTTCGGCGGGCGGCCTCGGCGCGAGCGGCGGCGGAGGCGGAGGCGGGGCCGGAGCAGGCGGCGGGGGCGGAGCAGGCGGCAAGGAGCGCAGCGTCGCGTACAAGGCGCTGATGAACGGGGTCTCGTACATGATTCCGTTCGTCGTGGTCGGCGGGCTGCTGATCGCGATATCGCTGGCGCTCGGCGGCCACACCACGCCCGAGGGGCTGGTCATCCCGAAGGACTCCTTCTGGATGGACGTCAACAACATCGGCGTCATCGGCTTCACGCTGATGGTGCCGATCCTCTCCGGCTATATCGCCTACGCGATCGGCGACCGGCCCGCGCTGGTGCCCGGCATGATCGGCGGCTGGATCGCCAACACCGGAGCGCTGTACGACTCCGAGGCGGGCGCGGGCTTCATCGGGGCGATCGTGACCGGGTTCCTCGCCGGGTATCTGGTGCTGTGGATCAAGAGGGTCAAGGTCCCGAAGTTCGTACAGCCGATCATGCCGATCATCGTGATCCCGATCGTCGCGACGACGGCTCTGGGGCTCTTCTTCATCTACGTCATCGGCAAGCCGATCGCCTGGGTCTTCACGCACCTCACCGACTGGCTCGGCGGGATGACCGGGACCAGCGCGATTCTGTTGGGCGCAATTCTGGGGCTGATGATCGCGTTCGACATGGGCGGGCCGGTGAACAAGACGGCGTTCCTGTTCGGCGCGGGGCTCATCGCGACCGGGAACCTGACCGTCATGGGCATGTGCGCCGCCGCGATTCCCGTCATGCCGCTCGGGCAGGGGCTCGCGACGCTGATCCGGCGACGGCTCTACTCGGAGCAGGAGCGGGAGACCGGCATGGCCTCGCTGTTCATGGGGATGTTCGGGATCTCGGAGGGCGCGATTCCGTTCGCGGCGGCCCGGCCCGCGCAGGTCATTCCGGCGAACATGCTCGGCGGCGCGGTCGCCGGCGCCGTAGCGGGCATGGCGGGCGTCGAGGACGCGGTGCCGCACGGCGGGCCGATCGTGGCGGTGCTCGGCGCGGTCGGCGGTGTGCCGATGTTCTTCCTGGCGGTCGCGATCGGCACGGTCGTCACCGCGGTCGCCACCAACGCACTCATCGACCTCAAGGAGCGGAAGAACCGGGGAGCGGCGGCTCCGGGCGGCGGCGCCGGGGTCGGCGCGTTGACGCCGGCACCGGTGCTCGCGGGGGTCGGGGCGGGGGCCGGGGGCGTTCCCGTTCAGGCCGGGGAGAGGGCGCAGGCGGCGCCGGAGAGGACGCAGGCGGTCGTGAGCGAGGCCGTGGCCGCTTCCGCGCCGACGGCTGCCGAGGCGAACGCGGAACCAGAGGCGGCAGCGGAGGCGGAGGCCGCGCCAGCAGCGACGGCGACAGCGACAGCCACGGTGGAAACGGAGGCCGAAGCCGACGGCGAGGTGCTGTCCGGGTATCTGACCGCGCAGACCGTCAAGGTCCAGCTCGCCGCCGACGACAAGGACGCCGCCATCCGCGAGATGGCCTCGATGCTCGCCGCCACCGGCAAGGTCGCCGATCCGGAGGGGCTCGTGGCGGCCGCGTTCGCCCGCGAGGAGCAGGGGACCACCGGGCTCGGCGAGGAGATCGCCGTACCGCACGCCAAGACCGATGCGGTGACCTCGCCGATCGTCGGGTTCGCGCGGTCGGCGGAGGGCGTGGAGTGGGGGTCGCTGGACGGTACGAAGGCCAGGCTGATCTTCATGATCACGGTGCCGGAGGCGGCCGCGGGCGACGAGCATCTGCGGATTCTGGCGCTCCTGTCCCGCAAGCTCATGGACGCCGGCTTCCGGGAGCGGCTGTCGGCCGCGCCCGACGAGAGCGCGATCCTCGAGGCGCTCCGCGAGATCCGCTGACCGGAGGCCGGAAGCCCGAAGCCGCTCAGCAGCACCCGGCACCCGGCAGTAAGCGAGCATGCGGAAGGCCCCCCGCCCAGCGGCGGGGGGCCTTCCGCATCACGTCCACGTCGTACGCGACGTAGTGCTCGACGACGTACTACGCGACGACGACGTACGACCCGTCAGTGAGCCGGGGTCGGGGTCGGGCCGCCGGGCGACTTGGCCGGGTTCACGCCCGACTCCGCCGCCGCCTCGCTGTAGATGTCCGGCTCCAGGTAGATCACACGCGCGATCGGGACGGCCGCGCGGATGCGGTCCTCGGCGGCGTTGATCGCGTTGGCGACCTCGGTCGCCGTCTCGTCGTGCTGGACCGCGATCTTGGCGGCCACCAGCAGCTCCTCCGGGCCGAGGTGGAGCGTGCGCATGTGGATGACGCGGGTGACCGTCTCGCCGTCCACCATCGCAGCCTTGATCTTCTCGACGTCCTCCGTGCCCGCCGCCTCGCCGAGGAGCAGGGACTTCGTCTCGGCCGCGAGCACCACGGCGATCAGGATGAGCAGCACGCCGATGCAGAGGGTGCCGATGCCGTCCCAGACGCCGTTGCCGGTGGCCAGCGCCAGACCAACGCCGCCGAGCGCCAGGAACAGACCGACCAGGGCGCCGAGGTCCTCCAGGAGGACGACCGGGAGCTCGGGGGCCTTGGCGCGGCGGACGAACTGCGTCCAGGTGAGGTTGCCGCGGATCTCGTTCGACTCCTTGATCGCGGTACGGAAGGAGAAGGTCTCGGCGATGATCGCGAAGACGAGGACGCCGATCGGCCAGTACCAGGCCTCGATCTCGTGCGGGTCCTTGATCTTCTCGTAGCCCTCGTAGACGGCGAACATGCCGCCGACCGAGAAGAGCACGATGGAGACGAGGAAGGCGTAGATATAGCGCTCGCGCCCGTAGCCGAAGGGGTGCTGCGGGGTCGCCTCGCGCTGGGCCTTCTTGCCGCCGAGGAGCAGCAGGCCCTGGTTGCCCGAGTCCGCCAGCGAGTGGACGCTCTCGGCGAGCATCGACGACGAGCCGCTGAACAGGAACGCGACGAACTTCGCCACCGCGATTGCGAGGTTGGCGGCGAGTGCCGCCACGATCGCCTTGGTTCCGCCTGACGCGCTCATGTGTGCCGGGTGTCCCTTCGTACGGACGGTGCTGTCGGTCGCCGCCGGGCTTTGCCCGGTCTTTGCGGTGCGCCATTGTTGCAGCACCCGCAGGGGGCTCTGCGTCAGACCACCACAGTGGCGCGGAAGAGCGTTCCGGAACCTCCGTCGGCGCCCGAGATCTCCGCCTTGTCGCCTGCCGGGACGAACGCCGACTCCCCCGGAGCCAGGGTCAGATCGCCGACCGCGACGCCGCCCGCCGTGCAGAGCAGGATCTGCGGGGTGGCGGCGGTGAGGTCGCGCGGCGCGGCGCCCGGGGCCAGGACATGGCGGGAGAGCCGGAATTCGTCGATGGGGGTGTCGTAGACCTCCTCGCCCGAGGGCGACGCCTCGGGGCGCAGCACGCCCGGGTCGGTCGCCTCGAAGCGGACGACGCGCAGGAGTTCGGGGACGTCGACGTGCTTGGGGGTGAGTCCGCAGCGCAGCACGTTGTCGGAGTTGGCCATGATCTCGACGGCGAGGCCGTTGAGATACGCGTGCGGGACGCCGGCGCCGAGGAACAGGGCTTCGCCGGGCTGCAGTTGGACGTAGTTGAGCAGCATCGCGGCGATGACGCCCGGGTCGCCGGGGAAGTGGTGGGCGATCGAGGCGTACGGGGCGTACGCGCCGCCCAGATGCTCGGCGGCGGCCGCGGTCTCGGCGACGGTGGCCGCCATCTCCTCGGGGTCCGCGCTGAGCACCGCGGTCAGGACCTCGCGCAGCGCGGCCTCTTCGGGGTGCGCGTGCAGCAGGTCGACGTACGGCTTGAGCGAGTCGACGTTCAGGCCGGCGATGAAGTCGGCCGCCTCGACGGGCGGGCGGAAGCCGCACAGGCCGTCGAAGGGCGTGAGCGCGCAGACCAGTTCGGGCTTGTGGTTGGCGTCCTTGTAGTTGCGGTGCGGGGCGTCGATCGGGACGCCCGCGCTCTCCTCGGCCGCGAAGCCCTCCTTCGCCTGCGCGAGGTCCGGGTGGACCTGGAGGGAGAGGGGCGCGCCGGCGGCGAGCAGCTTGAGGAGGAAGGGCAGGCGCGGGCCGAACTTCTCGGCTGCGGCGGCGCCCAGCTCCCGTACGGGATCGGCGTCGATGACGCGGTTGAGCGGGCCGCGCCCGGTGACCGAGGGGGCTCCGGGGTGGGCGCCCATCCACATCTCCGCCTGCGGCTCGCCGGACGGGGCGACGCCCAGCAGCTCCGGGATGGCGGTCGTGGAGCCCCAGGCGTAGGGGCGCACGGTGTTGGCGAGGCGATCCATGGTGTCGTTCCTTGCGAGCGGGGGCACTGGCTTCGGGCGAGTGCGGAGTGCGGTGTGTGACGTGCGGACGGCTCAGCCAAGTGCGGTCGGGTGACGAGCGGGAGGCTTCCGGGTTACGGGTGAGGGGCGTCCGAGCCCGCCAGCGCCAGGTACACGGCCGCGAAGTCGGTGACGGCGAGCAGCTCGGCGATCGACTCCAGATCGCCGCCCTCCGCCGGTTCGAGCTCGCTGATGGGGGTGTCGTGGCTCAGCGCCAGCTCGCGCGCGGCGGGCGCGGCGGTCAGGCCGCCGGCCGGGCGGTCGCGTAGCAGGACGACACGGGCGCGCAGCGCCTGCTGCTCCTCGACCCGGTCGCGGAAGAAGTCCTCGGGGTCGGCTCCGGCCGCGAAGTCGCCCACCAGGAGCACGCCGTGCGCGGGCAGCGCCTCGGGGAGCTCGGCGGCCAGGGCGGGGCGGCCGGCCAGCTCGGCGAGCACGGCGGCGAAGCGACGGCCGACCGGGCCGGCGCCCGCGCCCTCCGTCCAGATCAGCGGGAGGCTGTCGGCGAGCTCGGCGGCGAGCGTCTTGGCCGGGTTGCTGTACGTGGCGATGGCCGGGCCGCAGCGCTCGGCGGTGGCGTCGAGGCGGTCGGCGACCTGGGCGAGGGTCTCCGGCGGGGCCTCGAGCAGGCCGACCCGGTCCAGGAGGGCGACGAGCGGCGTGAACAGCGCCCATAGCGCGCCGGGGCTGGCGGCCTGCGTCTCCTCCTCGTACGTCTCGTGCGGGGCGGCGGCCATCGGGACGACCATGCCGTGGGCGCCGTCGACGGCCTCGGAGAGCGGGGAGCGCTGCGGGGCCACGGCGACGACGGTGCAGCCCCGGCGGTACGCCTGCTCGGCGAGGAGGGCGAGGCCGGGCTCGGTGCCGTCGGTGGTGGCGATGAGCAGGAGGTCCACGGAGCCCGCCCAGCCGGGCAGCGCCCAGCGCAGGGCGCCTGCGGCGGGGGCGACTCCGGTGGGATGCAGTCGGGTGACCGGGGCGGCGGCGCCGGCGAGCGCGGTGATCAAGTCGGCGACCCCGGTCGCGGCATGGCCCGGTCCGGCGACGAGGACGGCGCGGGGGCGGCCCTCGGGCTTGAGCTCGGCGATGCCCGCCTCGGAGGCGTGTCGAGCCGCGGTGCGTACGCGCGCCCCTGCCTCTGCGGCGCCTCGGAGGAGTCCTCGCCGATCGGCACGGGCCAAGGCGTCCGGATCGTCGAGGAGCGACTCGTCCAGCATGGGGGTGGGCCTCCGATCGCCGTACGCGTGCGGGTGCGTGGTGCCTGATGCCTGATGCCTGGTGCCGGTGTTCGGTTGTGAGGTGGTGCGGGTGGTGCGGGTGCGGGTGGTGCGTGTGCGGGTGGTGCGCGGTTCTCGTTCCCGTTTCCGTTCCGGGTCTCGTTCCCGTTCCCGTACGGCTTAGGCGGGGCGGCGTGCCTCGTCGACGAGCAGGACGGGAATCGAGTCCCGTACCGGGTAGGCCAGGCCGCAGTCCTCGCCGGTGCAGATCAGCTCGGGGGTCTCGGCTGCCGTGCGGTCCTCGAGCGGTGCGCGGCAGGCGGGGCAGGCGAGGATCTGCAGAAGGCCGGCTTCGAGCGGCATATGGGAACGTCCCTTCAAACACGTGCGGTATAGAGCCACGTCAGCCTACCGCCGAGGGATGGTGTGCGGCTCGTTCTGGGCGGGGTGCGAGGGCGGGTGTACGGGTGGCGTGTGGGCTGGGAGGCGTCTATGGGAGACGCGCACCCCAGCCCCACCCCCTCAGGGCGCCTCAGGGCGCCTCAGAACGACGGCAGGTACGCCGTCAGGACGCGCGCACCAGCGTCAGCACCTCGTCGCGGACCTTGGCCATCGTCGCCTCGTCCCGCGCCTCCACGTTCAGGCGCAGCAGCGGCTCGGTGTTCGAGGCGCGCAGGTTGAACCACCAGTCGGCCGCCGTCACCGTCAGGCCGTCCAGCTCGTCGACGGCGAGGTCGTCGTGGGAGCCGTACGCCGCCTTCACCGCAGCCATGCGGGCCGTCTGGTCGTCGACGGTGGAGTTGATCTCGCCGGAGCCGGCGTACCGGTCGTACTGCGCGACCAGCTCGGACAGCGGCCCGTCCTGGCCGCCGAGCGCGGCGAGGACGTGCAGGGCGGCCAGCATGCCCGTGTCGGCGTTCCAGAAGTCGCGGAAGTAGTAGTGCGCGGAGTGCTCGCCGCCGAAGATCGCTCCGGTGGTGGCCATCTCCTCCTTGATGAAGGAGTGCCCGACGCGGGTGCGGACCGCCGTGCCGCCGTTCTCGCGCACGACCTCCGGCACCGACCAGGAGGTGATCAGGTTGTGGATCACCGTGCCGCCGGGGTGCTTGGCCAGCTCGCGGGCGGCGACCAGCGCGGTGATCGCCGACGGCGAGATGCCCTGGCCGCGCTCGTCGACGACGAAGCAGCGGTCGGCGTCGCCGTCGAAGGCGAGGCCGAGGTCGGCCCCCTCGGCGCGGACGCGCTCCTGGAGGTCGACGATGTTCGCCGGGTCCAGCGGGTTCGCCTCGTGATTGGGGAAGGTGCCGTCGAGCTCGAAGTACATCGGCACGAGGGTGACCGGCAGGGATGCGAAGACGGTGGGGACCGTGTGGCCTCCCATGCCGTTGCCGGCGTCCACGACGACCTTCAGCGGACGCAGCGCGGAGAGGTCGACCAGCGACAGCAGATGCGCGGCGTACTCCTCCAGGGTGTCCCGCTCGCTGATCGTGCCGGGCGTGGCGGCCGGCGCCGGCGCGCCGGAGGCCGACCACTGCTCGACGAGCGCGCGGATGTCGGACAGGCCCGTGTCCTGGCCGACCGGCGCGGCGCCCGCGCGGCACATCTTGATGCCGTTGTACTGGGCCGGGTTGTGCGAGGCGGTGAACATCGCGCCCGGCAGCCCCAGGCTCCCCGAGGCGAAGTACAGCTGGTCCGTCGAGCAGAGCCCGATGAGCGTGACGTCGGCGCCGCGGGCCGCCGCGCCGCGCGCGAACGCCCCGGACAGTCCGGGCGACGAAGGCCGCATGTCATGGCCGACGACGATCGCCGAAGCATCCGTCACCTGGACGAAGGCGGCGCCGAACAGCTCCGCCAGCGCCTCGTCCCACTGATCCGGCACTACCCCGCGTACGTCGTACGCCTTCACGATCTGCGACAGATCAGCAGCCACGGCCCATCCCTCCGAAGTCTCCACAAGGCTCTGCAAGCCTCTGCGGTCACCTCAAACTACCCGCCGACGCCAGAGCGGCATCCAGCCCACTCGCGCGGTGCTCTGTGGCGTCGTGGCCGCTTCGGGCCGCGGAGGTCACGGGATCGGTCAACGCGGGGGCAGAGGTGGAGAGTTGGGCGGGCGCGCGGTCAGCCGCGGGGGCGGGGCGGCTCGGGGGCGTGTGTCGGGGGTCTGACGTCGGGCGTCGGACTCGGGCGTCGAGGGTGACGTCGGGCGTTGGGACGTTTTCAGGAGTCCGGTGAGCGCAGGACCCGCAGATGGCCGCGGCGCGCGACCTCCATGGGGTCCGCCGTCCGGCGGCTGCCCGGCGCCCCGGCCTCGGCCGTACGACCCTGGGGCCGTGCGGCCTCGCGCACCGCGTTGGCGAGCGCTTCGAGATCGTCGCCGCTGGGGCGGGCGGGGGCGGAGCCGTCGGTCAGCCGCACGACCTCCCAGCCGCGTGGCGCGGTCAGGCGCTCGCTGTGCTCGGCGCACAGGTCGTAGCAGTGGGGCTCGGCGTAGGTGGCGAGCGGGCCGAGGACCGCAGTCGAGTCGGCATAGACGTACGTCAGTGTCGCGACGGCAGGGCGGCCGCACGCGGTGCGCGAACAGCGACGTACAGGGCTCACGACGTTGGACGGTACCGCACTCTTGAGCGGGCTGCGACGACTCTCCACCAGGTCACTCCCCCGTGTCGTGGTGTGACGTCCGACATAGGGGCTCTTGGAGCAACTGCCCTGACCTGCACGGGAAGAGAAGCGCGCTGGTGGCGACCTCCCGTGATCCGGTCATGACTTGGGGTAAATAAGGTCAATCGCTATGAGATCGGCGATCACAGGGGGTTGCCCAATCGGGCCGAACCTTGGCTGGAATGTTCAACTAACGACAGCCGTGGCGCCCTGTGCGCGCACCGGATCGTCGTGCGCCGGGGAGGGTCCCGGGAGAGTTACGCTGCGTCAGTGATGGACAGTCCTGTACCGCCGCGCCCGTCCGAGCCGCGGCCCCGCCGACGCGACCGCCACGGCCGCGGCATGCGGGGGCCGGTCGCCCCGCCTCAGGTTCCGCTGGCCGCCAGCCGCGCCGAGTCCTTCCGCGACCTGGTGCAGGACTCCGTGGAGCGGCTGGAACGGCGCTGGCCGCAGCTGGCGGAGGTCGACTTCCTCGTACTGGACGTGCCGGGCTCGCCGGACGAGTCGGTGCCACTGGGCAGCTCGGCGCCGGCCAGCAAGGAGCGGCCCGCGCGGATCGTCATCTATAGGCGCCCCGTCGAGATCCGGACGAAGAATCGCGACGAGCGGGCACTGCTGGTGCACGAGGTCGTCGTGGAACAGGTCGCGGAGCTGCTGGGGCTCTCGCCGGAGTCGGTGGACCCGCGGTACGGGCAGGATTGATCGACAGATTCTGAAATCTGTCGTCTGCGGGTCGATGGGTGACTGGTGAGGGGTGGGGGATGACAGGGAGCGATCGGGCGCCTGGTGGGGTGCGGGTGCTTGCGGGGCTCCGCCCCGGGCCCCGCGCCTCAATCGCCGGCGGGGCTGAAATTAAGGCCCTCCATCCTCGAGGAGGAGGGGCGGGGGCGTGGCGGCCGTGAGGGTGCGGAGGGTGCGGGAGCCTGCGGGGCGCTGCCCCGGACCGCGCGCCTCAATCGCCGGCGGGGCTGAAATTGGCCCGCGCCTCAAACTCCCCCAGACTCCGTCCGGGGGGGGACCCCCACGAGGCTGAAGATGGGCCCCGCGCCTCGCACGTCGGCAGGGCTGAAGTAGGCCCGCGCCTCAAGCGCCCGCGAGGCTGTTCTTGCTAGAGGTCGCTCAGGTTGCGCGTGTAGGTCGTGCCGGGCTGGTCGTCCAGCGTTGCCTCGCCGGTTGGGGCGAAACCCGTGCGTGCCAGCACCCCGCGCGAGCCCGCGTTGGACAGTGCGGCCGACGCGCGGAGGGTCGTCAGGCCGTATTCGGTGGCGGCGAGCTTGAGGGCCTCTCGGACCGCGGCCGTGGCGAGGCCCTTGCCGGTTGCCTTCTCGGCGATGCGGAAGCCGATCTCCGCGGCGCTGTCCGCCACGTCGACCAGGTTGACGCGGCCCAGCACCTCGCCGTCGTCGCCCACCAGCAGGTGGAAGAAGCACGTCCCGGCGGCCTGCTCCTCTAGCAGGGCGCTGTGCCGGGCGTCGAAGTCGGCGAAGTAGGCGTCGCCCCGGTCGGGGACCGACGCGGCGAAGTAGGCCCGGTTCTCCTGCTCGAAGGCGAGCAGGGCCGGGGCGTGGTCGGGGCGCAGGAGCTGGAGTCCAGGCATGGACGAACCCTATGCACCCCTTCAGAGGCCCGTTCGGGTGCCCTGGCGGGCTCTCGCGGCGGTCAGTCGTCGAGCACGGACAGGTCCTGCTCGGCCTGAGGCACCGCGACCGTTCCCCGGTCGTCCGGCAGCGTCTGGACCGTGAACATCGGAATGCCGTCCTCCGGCAGCTCCAGGGTCCGCGAGGCGTGCACCGGGCCGCCCGACTCGGTCTCGACGGTGAGGGCGTACGAGCCCTTCAGCCCGTCCGGCACGGGCGGGGGGACCGCCAGCGTCGTGCCCGCCTTGACCGTGAACGTCTTGACGGTCTGCGCGCCGCCTTCCGTGCCCGCCGACGCGGTGACCTTGACCTGGGCGGCGGCGCCCGGCGCGGTCAGCGAGAGGACCGAGCCCTTGGCGCGGTTGTCGGCGGCGGTGGCGCGCGCCCCCACCGGCGCGGTCGCCGGGATGAACGCGACCTCCTTGTCGTCGCCCTTGCCGCGCACCACGCGCAGCCCCGCCACGACCGGGGTCGCGCGGCCCGCCTGAGACGGGCTGAGGATCAGGGACCCGGCCTCGCCCTTGGTGACGTCCGCGAGGTCGACGCTCGCGGTCATGCCGGACTTGACGTGCAGCGTCTCGTGCCCGGCAGGGGTGATCCGGCCGCCCGGGCCCGCGAGTTGGATCTTCAGGTCGGCGTCGGCCTCGCCGGGCGCGAAGGCGACCAGCTGCACCGATGTGGCGTCCGCCGGGATGCCGGGGAGCACGGCGGTGCCCGCGGGGTCGGCGGAGGCGGCGATCCAGTCGCTGCCGACGGCGTCGTCGGCGGCGCGGACGACCGCGCCCACGCGGCCGGAGCGGGTGGTGACGTGCACGGTGACGTCGGCGGCGCGCTCGGAGGTCAGCGTGGAGAGCAGGACGGGGACGCTCGATCCGGCGGGCACCGGGATGCCGTCGTTGAGCGTGGTCTTGAGGGCGCCGTCCTTGCCGTACAGCTCGATGTCGGCGACGGCCGCGGTGTCGTCCGGGTTGGTGAGGTGGACGTAGTCCTGGCGCTCCTTGGCCAGGGACGCGCCGGGGAACCAGAAGTCCGTGCCGGGCGCGGTGCAGCTGACGCCGAGCAGCCCGCGTGCGCCGCCCGCGGTGACCTTGGTGGTCTGCTGGGCGGTCCAGCCGGGCGCGAGCCGGCCGGTGGCGGCGCCGACGAGGGCGGGGGCGTCCGCGCCGGACTCCTTGGCCGCGACGGGCTTGCCGGGCTCCTTGAGGGCGAGCAGCGGCTTGCCCGGGTCCGGCTTCTTGGCGGTCTTGGAGGTCTTCGTGTCGGTCTTCTTGCCGTCGGTCTTCTTCGGGTCGGCCAAGGCGGCGGCGGACGCCGTCAGTTCGGCGCTCCCCTCCTTGGCCTCGCCCGCGGCGCCCGCTGGGGTGAAGGAGGTGTAGTCGGTCTCGGCGAGCTCGGAGCTGCTGGGCGCGGGGCAGACCAGGCTTGAGCGTTCGACGGGCATCCGCTCCGGGGCCTTGGCCTCGGTCTTCGTCGGTGCCTCGGGCGCGGTGACGGAGGCGACCCCGGTGACCGCCGCGAGGGCGGCGGCGACCGCGATCAGGGAGATGGTCGTGCGCTTCACTCTGACTCGCCTCGCGTCGTGTCGCCGGGGTGGTTCGGCCGCTGGTGGGGCTGCTGCGGTTGCTGCGACTGCTGCTGCTCGGTCTCGCCGCCGTAGCCGTAGCCGTAGGGGTCGTACTGCCCCTCCTGGTACTGGCCCTCCTGGTACTGACCCTCCGCGTAGGGCGCGGCCTGGTACTGGTCGGCCTGGTACCGGTCCGCCTGATACGGGTCCGCCTGGTACGGATCGGCCTGGTAGGGCTGCTGCTGGTACTGGTCGCCGCCGCCGTACTGCTGCCCGCCCTGGTACTGCTCGCCCTGGTACTGCTCGCTGCCGTACGCGGCCGGCGCCGTGTACCCCGCGTCCGCGTACGCCTGCGCGTCCCACTCGCCGTACTGCTGCTGCTGGGGCACGGAGGCGTACGACGACGGCTGCTGCTGGTCGGCGGGGGGCTGGGCGTACGGATCGGGGTAGCCCGCGGCCGCCTGGGCCGTCGGCTCGCCCTCGGCGGGCGTCTCGGCCTCCGCCTCCGCCTCCGCCTGGGCGCGGAGCCGGCGGGCCCTGCGGCCCTCGCCCTCGACCGGCTGGGCCGGGACGGGGGCCTCCTCCTCGGGCAGGTCGTCGTCGATCTCGCGCCTGCGGCCCGGGAGCGCGAGGACGAGCAGGACGAGCGCGAGCACGCCCTGCGTCCAGACCCAGGCGGTGTGCGTGGCCGGGTCCTCGAAGACGAGGTCCAGCCTGCCGCCCTCGGCGGGGAGCTCGAAGCCCTGGGCCCAGCCGTCGACGGTGGTCTTCTTCAGCTCCCGGCCGTCGAGCGTGGCCCGCCAGCCCTCGTCGGCGCGGTCGGCGATGCGCAGCACGCGTCCGGCCTCGCCGGCCGGGATCTTGGCGTGCGCCTCGACGGCTTCGGCCGCGACCGGCAGCGGGTCGCCCTTGCCGGTGACGATGGTCGCCCGAGCGACCTGGCGGTCGACGCTCCACAGCGCGCTGCCGTCGAGCTGGCTGAGCCGGCTCAGACCGGGGGTGGCGTCCAGGACGCGGCTGGTCTGGCGGGGCGCTCCGTCGCGTACGAGGACGTAGCGGATGGCGAAGCCGCTGAGCTGGCTGGTCTGGTCGGCGCCGGAGCCCGCGACCAGATTCGCGACGATCTTGTCGAGGCGGGGGTCGGCGCCGCCCGCCTCGGAGAGCTCGGCGTCGCCGAGGCGGCTGCCGGAGCCGCGGACGAGGGTGTACGACACCTTGGCGGCGGACGTGCCCCCGAGGACGAGGGTGCGCGGCTGGTCGCGGGTGTCGCTCTCCTCGGCGACGAAGGCCGGCACCTGGACGGGGTCGCGTCGCTTGAGCGGGTCGGCCGCGCCGCTGATCATCCAGTTGGCCGCGGCGAGCACGGGGGCCAGGCCGGCGGCGAGGGCGATGAGGACGGCGAGGGGCTGCCGCCAGCCGAAGTTCTGGGCGGCGACGCGGGTGCGGCCGCCTTCCGCGCCGAGGACCGCGGCGGCGAGGAGGGCGATGCCGTAGACGAGGGTGGCGGGGCCGGCCCAGCCGGAGCCGTTGGCCAGGACCGCGAAGACCAGCCCGACGAGGGCGACGGACCAGGCGGTGCGGACGGCGAACTGCCGCTCTTCGCGCAGCAGGGCCGCGAGCGCGGCGAGCACGACGCCGATGAGCAGGATCCCGCCGGCGGCCTTGGGGCCGCCGGGGCTCATGCCGAGCAGGTCGAGGGCGGACGCGGTGCCGTTGCCGTAGTCGAGTCCCGCCTCCCGGAAGAAGGCGGACGGGCTGCTCAGCAGCGACAGCGACCAGGGGGCGAGCACCAGCAGCGGGGTGCCGACGGCGGCGAGGAAGCGCAGCGCGTAGGCCGTGATGTCGTCGCGCCGCAACGCGAGGACGCCGATGCCGAGGACGACCGCGATGGGCCACACGATGGGCGTGAAGGCCATGGCGAGGGTGAGCAGCAGCGCGTACGCCCAGGTGCCGCGCCAGCTCCCGCGGCCGCCGCCGCGCAGGCCGTGGGCGGCGACGGCCGCGCGGGCGATGAGGGGCAGCAGGACGGCGAGCACGGCGGTGCCGAGCCGGCCGGCCGCCAGTGCGCCGGTGGCCGCGGGCAGGAAGGCGTACGCGACGCTCGCCCACGCCCGCAGCAGCCGGGACTCGACGATGGGGCGGGAGGCGAAGTACGCGGTGAGTCCGGCCAGCGGCACCGAGCAGACCAGCAGCACGGTGAGCGCGAAGCCGGTGGAGCCGAGGAACAGGGCGGACAGAGCCGCCAGGACGGCCAGGTAGGGCGGCGCGGTCTGGGTGCCGCCGACGCCGAGGGGGTGCCAGCTGTCGGCGTAGCGCGACCAGAGGTCGGAGACGTCGGCGGGGGCGGGCAGCAGGGCGCCGCCGGCCAGGGCGCCGCCGCCGAAGAGGCTGCGGCAGGCGACGACGGAGACGAGGAGCAGTACGGCGAAGAGCACGGGCGCCGGCTTGCGGGCGATCTTCTTCAGCCGGGCGAACTGCTCGATCTCGAGGAAGTCGGCGTCGTCTCCGCCGGGTCCCGACTCGACCGCGCCGTGCCGTGAGCCGCCGGTGTCGGCTTCGGCGCCGCTGCCGAGGCTGGCCGCGATCTGCTCGGCGGTGGCCCGGACGGTGGCGCCGGGGGGCGGGAAGAGCGGGCGCAGCTCGCTCGCCTCGACCGCCCGCTGGGATCTTCTGCGGCGGCCGGCGAAGATCCGCTCGGGCCGCAGGAGGGTGCCGAAGAGTCCCATGACCTCGTCGACGGCCTGGCCGGGCGCCTTGCCGAGGAGGTAGGCGAGGGTGCGCAGCAGGGTGCCGAGGACGATGCGCGCGAAGACGTACGGGAGGGCGACGCCGCGTGCGTTGACGAGCAGCGTGTAGACGGCGCCGGCCTTGTCGACGCGGTGCGGGTTGGCGACGGAGCGGCCGGCGCAGTCGACGGTGCGGCGCTCGCGGGCGGCGGCCTCGGCGTGCCGCAGGACGGCGTCGGGGGCGACGACGACGCGGTGGCCGGCGGCGTGGGCGCGCCAGCACAGGTCGACGTCGTCGCGCATCAGGGGCAGCCGGCGGTCGAAGCCGCCGAGCTGGTCGAAGACGTCGCGGCGGACGAGCATGCCGGCGGAGGAGACGGACAGGACGGTGCGGGTCTGGTCGTGCTGGCCCTGGTCCTGCTCGCGGCGGTCGAGCCCGGTCCAGCGGCGGCCGCTGTTGGCGATGGAGACGCCGACCTCGAGGAGCTGCTTGCGGTCGTACCAGCCGCGCAGCTTGGGGCCGATGATCGCCGCGTGCTCGTCGGAGTCGGCGACGCGCAGCAGCTCGGCGAGGGCGCCGGGCTCGGGCGCGCTGTCGTCGTGGAGGAGCCACAGCCACTGCACGGGCTCGCCGTGGGGCAGCTCGGGCAGGTCGTACGCGTCGTCGCGCCAGGTCCTGCTGACCGGGTCCCAGCCGCTGGGCCGCTTCAGATACGGCAGGTCGTCGGGGGTGAGGACGCCCGCGGTGCGGGCTGCCTCGTCGACGGCGGCGCCGAATCCGGTGCGGCGGGCGAGGTGCAGTACGCGGTCGTCGCCGAGCGCCTGGGCGACCAGCCGGGCGGAGTCGTCGGCGCTGCCGGTGTCGGCGGCGACGATGTTCTGCGCGGGGCGCTCCTGGCCGAGCAGCCCGGCGAGGACGTCGGGGAGCCAGCGTGCGCCGTCGTGGGAGACGAGCACGGCGGTGACGACGTGCCGCGGGAACTCCGGCTGCTGTGCGGGAACAAACGCGGCTGTGGTGGCGGACATTGAGGTACGGGCCCTCCGGCCGGGGGGTCGCCCCGTAGGGGCGTTGGAGCGTCTCGGACGGGGCCCCACCCTAACGGTAGGGAAAAGGGGTGTGGCGCGAAGTCTCGCGGGCGGGGGCGCGCGGGGGGCTCGCGCGGCGCGGGGGCGGGGCGAGGGGGCGACCCGGCGGCGGGAGCATGAACAGGCGCCGGCGGCGACGGGGACATCGGCGGGGAACGACAACGGTCCGCCGCTGCGTTCAGGTCGCAGGCGACGGACCGTGTTTCACGTACGGGACGTATGGACTTGTGGTGCTGGTGGCACTGCTGGCTCTGGTGGTGCTGGCGCCAGTGGTGGCGGTGGTGGTCTTGAGGACCGTCCGGGCCGGCTGCGCTCCCGGTATCAGCTGGGCTATCCGGTCGGCGTTCAGACGGCGGCCTTCTTCAGCCGGCGACGCTCTCGCTCGGACAAGCCGCCCCAGATGCCGAATCGCTCGTCGTTCGCGAGGGCGTACTCAAGACATTCGGACCGGACTTCGCAGGCGAGGCAGACCTTCTTGGCCTCGCGGGTGGAACCGCCCTTCTCGGGGAAGAAGGACTCGGGATCGGTCTGGGCGCACAACGCGCGCTCCTGCCAGCCGAGTTCCTCGTCCGCGTCCTCGACCAGCAGTTGTTCGAACAGCTCGGTCATGTGCGCCCCTCGTCTGTCTTTTTGCGTCCCCGTGATGTTGCCGTCATCGATCTCGGCCGAACGACACGAGTGAAATTACAAGTGTGTGGATCCGGGCCAGTCAAGCCGAGATCTGCTATTGAGCCCCGTATTCACTCTGCGGAACCAAGGCTATGCGGAAAGTGTTCAAATCACCAAAAACCTGACACATGCCAGAGGCCTGCTCCGCGCCCCCCTCGCCAGAGAAGACGTCGCAGAGTTCGATCTTGTTGCGATCGAGCCAGTGAAGCGATCCGGATCACAGTCCGATCACGAGACCGCGACTGCGTTTACGGGCGCGGTTGCTGCGCCATGTCTCCGCGGTCAGCGCTGCACAAACCTTTCTCCGGACGCAGTAACCGGATGAGGTGAAACATTGCCGCCAAATCGGGCATTGGGTTGACAGCGGGCGCCTCTTCCCTTCACCTTTGATTTCATGCCAGCGACCTCAGCGCTCTTCGCGACACCCCTCCGTGGGTTCCGCAGCGCTGTCCAGGCGCGCTGTTGCTGTTCCAGCTGTTGATGCCGTAGCGCTCCAGCTTCTCCCCGCATGTAGCTCAGCCAGCTCAGCCGCATTCCGGGGGACCCCCAGCGACACCCCAGCACTGCACTCATCTGTTTGCCGAGGAACCACCGCACCCATGAACAGCGACAGCGACCTCCAGATCGCCGGCGACATCCTCGCCGTACAGCACCTCCTCCAGCCCGCCCCCGAGCACCCGGCCACCGTCGCCGACTTCGTCGGGCTGGCCCGCTCCCTCGCCGAGGACCGCGCGCAGTGGGCGCACGTCGTCCAGTACGACGCCGCCTCCCGCTGGTACCACCGGCTGCGCACCGGCCCCGGATACGAGGTGTGGCTGCTGTCCTGGGTCCCCGGGCAGGGCAGCGGGCTGCACGACCACGGGCTCTCCTCCGGTGTGCTCACCGTTCTGGAAGGCGAGTTGACCGAGCGCACCGCCGACACGTCGCGCGCGCTGACCGCCGGCGCGCAGCGGGTGTTCGCGCCCGGCTATGTGCACGAAGTGGTCAACGACTCGCTCGAGCCGGCCGTCAGCCTGCACGTCTACTACCCGGGCCTGACCGAGATGCCGATGCATCACGCACAGTGCTCCCCGGCACGACGGGATGTCGTAAGCGCCTGACACTCCCGCCCGTCGCCCGACCACCGCCCCTCAACGATCAGGCTGCGCCTGACAGCCCCGCCCGTCGCCCGACCACCGCCCCTCAACGATCAGGCTGCGCCTGACAGACTGTCTTTATGCGCATTGTGGTTCTGGCCGGTGGCATCGGCGGCGCCCGTTTCCTCCGCGGTCTCAAGCAGGCCGCGCCCGAAGCGGACGTCACGGTGATCGGCAACACGGGTGACGACATCCATCTGTTCGGGCTGAAGGTCTGCCCCGACCTCGACACCGTGATGTACACCCTCGGCGGTGGCATCAACGAGGAGCAGGGCTGGGGGCGTACGGACGAGACGTTCCAGGTCAAGGGCGAACTGGCGGCGTACGGCGTGGGACCGGAGTGGTTCGGCCTCGGCGACCGGGACTTCGCCACCCACATCGTCCGCACCCAGATGCTCGCCGCGGGCTATCCGCTCAGCGCCGTCACCGAGGCGCTCTGCGCCCGCTGGAATCCCGGCGTGCGGCTGCTGCCGATGTCCGACGACCGGGTGGAGACGCATGTCGCCGTCGAGACGGACGGCGAGCGGAAGGTCATCCACTTCCAGGAGTACTGGGTGAAGCTGCGGGCCTCCGTGGCCGCGGAGGCCGTCGTGCCGGTCGGCGCGGACCAGGCCAAGCCGGCGCCCGGAGTACTGGAGGCGATCGCCTCCGCCGACGTGATCCTCTTCCCGCCGTCCAACCCCGTCGTCAGCGTCGGCACGATCCTGGCGGTGCCCGGGATCCGCGAGGCCATCGCCGACGCGGGCGTCCCGGTCGTCGGCCTCTCCCCCATCGTCGGGGACGCGCCCGTGCGGGGCATGGCCGACAAGGTGCTGGCGGCGGTGGGCGTGGAGGCGACCGCCGCGGCCGTCGCCCGGCACTACGGCTCGGGGCTGCTGGACGGCTGGCTCGTCGACACGGTCGACGCGGGCGCGGTGGCGGACGTCGAGGCGGCGGGCATCCGCTGCCGGGCGGTGCCGCTGATGATGACGGACGTGGACGCGACGGCGGAGATGGCGCGACAGGCGCTGGACCTGGCGGCCGAGGTACGGGCGTGAGCGGGGCGGCGGGGGCGGATGGGGCTTCGGAGGCGGATGCCGGAGCCGGTGCGGCCACGGGTGCGGGTGCAGCCTCGGGGGCGGGTGCAGCCTCGGGGGCGGGTGCCGGTGCGGCTACGGGTGCCGGTGCTGGTGTCGGTACGCCGTCGTACCGGGTGTGGGCGCTGGCCGGGATCGGGGAGGTCCGGGACGGGGACGACGTCGCCAAGCTGATCGCCGCCACCGAGCCGGGCCTCGCCGACGGCGACGTACTGCTCGTCACGTCCAAGATCGTGAGCAAGGCGGAGGGACGCATCGTCGCCGCCGACGACCGTGAGGCCGCCATAGACGCGGAGACCGTCCGCGTGGTCGCGCGGCGCGGTCCGCTGCGCATCGTCGAGAACCGGCAGGGTCTGGTGATGGCCGCCGCCGGCGTCGACGCCTCCAACACCCCCGCCGGGACAGTGCTGTTGCTGCCCGTCGACCCCGACGCCTCGGCGCGGGCGATCCGCGAGGGCCTGCGTCAGACGCTCGGCGTGGACGTCGGCGTGATCGTCACCGACACCTTCGGGCGGCCCTGGCGCAACGGCCTGACCGACGTCGCGATCGGCGCGGCGGGCGTACGGGTGCTGGACGATCTGCGCGGCGGATCCGACGCGCACGGCAATCCGCTGAGCGCGACGGTCGTCGCGACGGCGGACGAGCTGGCGGCGGCCGGCGACCTGGTGAAGGGCAAGGCCCAGGGGCTTCCGGTCGCGGTCGTACGCGGTCTGCCGCATGTGGTGGCGGACGTCGACGAGGGCGCGCGGGCGATCGTGCGGGTCGGGGCGGACGACATGTTCCGGCTCGGGACGTCGGAGGCGATCCGGGAGGCGGTCGCCCAGCGCCGTACGGTCCGGGAGTTCACGGACGAGCCGGTGGACGGCGGCGCGGTGCGGCGGGCGGTGGCGGCGGCTGTGACGGCCCCGGCGCCCCATCACACCACGCCGTGGCGGTTCGTACTGCTCGAATCGGCGTCGGCGCGCGCCGAGTTGCTGGACGCGATGCGCGACGCGTGGATCGCGGACCTCAGGCGGGACGGCAAGTCGGAGGAGTCCATCGCCAAGCGGGTCAGACGCGGCGAGGTGCTGCGGCGGGCCCCGTATCTGGTCGTGCCCTGCCTGGTCATGGACGGCGCGCACCACTACGGCGACGAGCGGCGCGACGCGGCCGAGCGCGAGATGTTCGTGGTCGCGGCGGGCGCGGGCGTGCAGAACTTCCTGGTGGCCCTGGCGGGCGAGCGGCTGGGCTCGGCGTGGGTGTCGTCGACGATGTTCTGCCGCGATGTCGTACGGGACGTGCTGGGCCTGCCCGAGGGGTGGGACCCGATGGGGGCGATCGCGGTGGGGCACGCGGCGGCGGAGCCGAAGGAGAGGCCGGAGCGGGAGGCGTCGGCGTTCATCGAGGTGCGCTGAGGCGCGTCGTTCCGGCTCCGGCTCCGGCTCCGGCTCTTGCTCCCGTCAGAGCTTGCCGATGTCGTGGCGGGGCATCTTCGGCTTGCGGCGGGGTGGGGTGCGGCCGCTGAGGAGGATCAGCCGGGCGGCTCGATGACGCTGTCCTGCGTACGGGGCGAGGAGTTCGAGCATCGCCGCGTCGTCGGCGTCGCGGTCGCCGGCGAGGGCGTAGCCGACGATGCCGGGGAGATGGACGTCTCCGACGGTGACGGCGTCGGGCGCCCCGTTGCTGCGCTGGATGGTCTCGGCGGAGGTCCACGGGCCGATGCCAGGGATCAACTCAAGTCGCTCCTGGGCCTGTTGGGGCTCCATCGCGGCGGCCTCCTCCATACGCCGGGCGACGCGGACGGCGCGCAGGATGGTGGCGGCGCGCTTGTCGTCGACGCCGGCGCGGTGCCACTCCCAGGACGGGATGAGCGACCAGGCCCGGGCGTCGGGCATCACGCTCATACGGTCGGGGGCGGGGCCCGGGGCGGGCTCGCCGTACTTCCGCACGAGCAGCCGCCAGGCGCGGTAGGCCTCGTCCGTGGTGACCTTCTGCTCCAGGATCGAGGGGATCAGGGACTCCAGGACCAGCCCGGTACGGGTGAGCCGGAGCCCGGGCCGCCGGCGGTGGGACTCGGCGAGCAGGCGGTGGCGGGGGGTGAAGGCGGCGGGGTCGTCGCCGTCCCCGAGGAGCTCGGGCAGCCGGTCGAGCACCCACTCGGCGCCGGGGCCCCAGGCGTCGGCGCGCACGGCTCGGTCGGCGGCGTTGACGCGGACACGGAGGCTGGCGGGACCGGCCGGGGTACGGCTGGCGCGCCACACGGAGCCGTCGGGGCTCGTACGGAACGTGGGGTCGGCGGGGCCGCGGCGGAGGGGTCCGAGGACGAGACCGAGGTCGAGAGGCCCGGCGGGAGTCCACTCACGGCTGTGCGGTGCGGCGCCGCTCTGCCGGGGGACGGCGGCGGGCACACGTACTTCCCCGCCACGGACGGTGGTGCGGGTGGGGGCGGGGCGGTGGTGGAAGCGGCCTGCCACGGGGGTCCTCGGGGTCGGGGTTGCCTTATGAGGGTAGGCGCTGTCGCCTCCCCCACCCCGCCCCTCCCCGAAACGGGGGGGGAGGAAGTCGTGGGGGCTAACGCCCCCACACCCCCGCCGGGCGCCAGCTTCGCGGCGCGGGAACGCGCGCGCCAGTGGCGAGAAGGCACCACGCGGCGCAAGGCCGCGTCACCGGGGGACGCCCGCCGCCACCGAGCGCATACCCGCGGCACTGCGGCGCGCCCGTCCAGTCAAGGAGCGACGGCTCCCGCACCGGACCCCCGGAGGGAGGTGTCGTGGGGGCTGGCGCCCCCACACCCCGCCAAGCGCCAGCTTCGCGGCGCGACGGACGCGCCCCCATGGACCCGTGGGCGACCCGGGGGAAGTCGAGGGCTGATGCCCCCGCCCCCCTGCGCGCCAGCTTCGCGGCGCACGGCCGCGGCACCAGGGCACGCCACGCCACCACCGACCGCGCGCCGCGAGAAATCGTGTCCCCGGCTACTCGTCCGAGGAGAAGCGGATCGAGGACGGGGCGACCACCGCGTCGCACCACACCCTCGCGCCGGCGCGGAGTTCGTTGTCCGCGCCCACCGTCGCGCCGTCGCCCACCACCACGTCCGACAGGATCGTGCGGGCGCCCACGTGGGCGTTCTCGCCGATCAGGGAGGCGGAGAGGACCGCTCCCTCGTCCACTCGGGCGCCCGGGAGCACCGTCGTGGCGTCGATGCGGGCGCCCGGGCCAATCACCGCGCCCTCGCCGATCACCGTGCCGCCCGTCAGCTTGGCGTCGGGGGCCACCGTGGCCGTGGGGAGGATCAGGCGGTCGCCGCAGCGGCCGGGGACCGCCGGGGAGGGGGCGCGGCCCAGGACCAGGTCGGCGGAGCCGCGGACGAACGCCTGGGGCGTCCCGAGGTCCAGCCAGTACGTGGAGTCGACCATGCCCTGCAGGTGCGCCCCGGAGGCCAGCAGGTCGGGGAAGGTCTCGCGCTCCACCGAGACCGGGCGGCCCGCCGGGATCGCGTCGATGACCGAGCGGCGGAATACGTACGCCCCCGCGTTGATCTGGTCGGTGACGATCTCCTCAGGCGTCTGGGGCTTCTCCAGGAACGCCTGCACCCGCCCGTCCGCGTCCGTCGGGACCAGGCCGTACGCCCGCGGGTCCGCCACCCTCGTCAGGTGCAGCGAGACGTCCGCGCCGGACGTCTCGTGGACGGCGACCAGCGCCTTGATGTCGAGGCCCGTCAGGATGTCCCCGTTGAAGATCAGCACCGGGTCCTGCGGGCCTGACCGCAGCCGTGACGCCACATTGCGGATGGCGCCGCCCGTGCCGAGCGGCTCCTCCTCGGTGACGTACTCCAGGTGCAGGCCGAGCGCGGACCCGTCGCCGAAGTACGGTTCGAACACCTCGGCCAGATACGACGTCGCCAGCACGATGTGCTCCACGCCCGCCGCCCGTGCGCGCGCCAGCTGGTGGGTGAGGAAGGGGACACCCGCCGCCGGCACCATGGGCTTCGGCGTGTTGACCGTGAGGGGACGCAGCCGGGTGCCCTTGCCTCCGACCAGAAGGATCGCTTCTGTCACCTGTCGTCTCTGCTTCCTGCTGGGGCCGGCTTCAGTCATTCGTTCGAGACCGGCAGTGTATGCAGTGAGGTCCGGAGTGCTCTCTCGGTCAGCTCCGGCCCTGCAGCTTGGCCGCCGCCTTCCGAGCGGAGCCGAGCTTGCTGTAGAGGCGACCTCCCGGACATTCCGTGGCAAATCCATCCCGGTGCCCGGAGATGGCGTTGAGGGAGACCTTCTTCCCCTTGGCGTACTTGCCACTCCCCCCTGACGTCAGCACCGACTTGCCACGCGGGTTGACTCCGAACAGTCCGAGCTTCCACGCCGTCAGCTTGGCCACCGCCGTCACAGCGGCCTCGGGCGGGTTGGAGGAACTGTAGGTGCCGAGCACGGCGATGCCCATGCTGTTCGTGTTGAAACCAAGTGTGTGCGCGCCCAGCACGGCCTTGGTCACGCCTCCAGCCCGGCCTTCGTAGATGTTTCCGCACTTGTCGACGGCGAAGTTGTAGCCGAAGTCACGCCAGCCCATGCTCACGACGTGGTAGCGGTAGATACTGCGCAGGACGGAGTCCGCCTGCGCGCAGCTATAGCCGTTGCCGGTGACGCTGTGGTGCACGAACGCGGCTTTCACGGTGCTGGTGTAGACGAAGCCGCTCTCGCGCAGCGACTCGCTCGCGCCCCAGCCCTTGCGCGTGACGATGCGCGGCCGCGGTCCGATGTAGGGCTTCACGGCGAGGGGCTCGGGTACGGCGCGCAGACCCGCGGCCTCCGCTCCCCCCGCGTCCGCCGTCATCCCGGCGCCCGCATCCGCATCCGCACCCTCACCCGCGATCGCGTCCGCAGGCAGATCCGTCGGCAGCTCCGCCGGGAGCTCCGTCTGCGCGCCCGCCTCCGGCGCCTCGCCCTCGCCGGGGTCGACGAGCTCCAGGCGCAGGCCCTTGGGCAGCGCCGACTCGGCGCCGCCCTCCGCCCGCACCCGTGCCTCCACGCCGTCCGAATCGCCCACCCACAGCGGCGCGGTCGCGCCCCGCACCTTCGCGGACTCGCTCTCCGCGGTGCCCGGGTCGGCGGCGTGGTCGCTGTTGTGGGCCTCCACGTCCTGCCAGCCCGACCAGGTCCCAGTGCCCGCGGCGCGGGTGCGGACCTGGACGGTGCCGTGCAGCTCGGCGTCCGGGTCCTCCCAGACGACCCCGACGAGCGAGAAGCGTCTGACGTCCCGTTCGGCAAGGCCCCTCTCCTCGGCCGGGTCCATCGAGCGGGTGGAGGCCGTCGGCCCGACGTCCTGCAACGGCAGCGACTGGGTGGCCCCGGGCACGTCCGGCGGCTGCGCGTGCGAGCGCGCCTGCGGCGGCGCCGCGGCCGCGCCGGACGACAGCGAGAGCGGGAGTGCGAGCGCCGCCGAGCAGGCGACGCCGATCGAAGAAGCTAGGAATCCACGCATGGCCACGATCCTGAGGCGGTCGCGTCGACTCCGCTTCCCGGGGATTCGCCAGGAAGAGGAGCGGCCCGTCCGGCCGACCGGTGGACGCCTTCACCGGTACGGCGGCCCCCGGCCCGCCCCGCCGCGTACCCTTGCCCGGGTGAACGCCAGCGACCGCACCCCCGCCGACCTGCTGCGATCCGCGCTCGCCGCGGACCCGGCACGCCCCTTGGTCACTTTCTACGACGACGCCACCGGTGAGCGCGTGGAATTGTCCGTCGCCACCTTCGCCAATTGGGTGGCCAAGACGGCGAACCTGCTCCAGGGCGACCTCGCCGCCGAGCCCGGCGACCGTCTCGCGCTGCTGCTGCCCGCGCACTGGCAGAGCGCGGTCTGGCTGATCGCCTGCTCCTCTGTCGGAGTGACCGTCGCGGTGGACGGCGACCCGGCCGACGCGGACCTGGTCGTCAGCGGCCCGGACACGCTGGAGGCCGCGCTGGCCTGTTCCGGGGAGCGGATCGCGCTCGCGCTGCGGCCCCTGGGCGGGCGGTTCCCGCAGCCGCCGGCCGGATTCGCGGACTACGCCGTGGAGGCGCCCAGCCAGGGCGACCGCTTCGCCCCGTACGCACCGGTCGACGCGGACGCCCCCGCGCTCGTCGTCGGCGGCACGGAGCTGACGGGCGCCCAGCTCGTCGACCGCGCCCGCGCCGACGCGGCGGAGCTGGGCCTCGCGCCCGGGTCACGTCTGCTGTCGGGCCGTCCGTACGACACCTGGGAAGGCCTCTCGGCCGGGCTGTACGCGCCTCTCGCCTCCGGCGGGTCCGTCGTACTGTGCCGAAACCTGGACAAGCTGCCCCAAGAGAGCCTCGACAAGCGGGTGGAGAGCGAGCGGGTCACCAGCACCGCGGTATGACAAGCCCCGGGGTCCACTCATGTGGCGCACACTCGGGCCGAGCCCCCCAGCCTGAGCCTCAACTCCGGTGGATGATCGGCGATACGCGTGCTTCAACGCACAACCAAGCGCGAGGTTCAGCCGTCTAGTCCTGCGATCGGCGACCCAGCGCGCCGCCGACGGCATGAAGGATGGACGCACACGTGACGGACAGTGCTGGCACGCCCGCCGAACCGGACGACGACGGCCCGGCCGCCGAACCGGACGACGGCGGCGCGGCCGCGGGGGGCGGTCCGGACAAGACGCCACCCGAGTCCGGAGCCGAGACGGGGTCAGCAGCCAAGGCGGGGTCAGCAGCCGAGGCAGAGTCCAGAGCCAAGGCAGAGTCCGGCGCCGAGGCCGCGGCCGCGGCCGAGCCGAAGAGCACAGCCGGCACGGACGCCGGCACGGACAGCGACCCGGACGCCGACAGGGAAGACGGCCCCGACGCCGACGGCGCCGCCGCCGACTCCCCCAAGCGCAAGCGCCACTGGCTCCGTTGGACCGCCCTCGGCACCGCCGTCGTCGTGCTCGCCGCCGCCGGAGTCGGCTGGTGGTTCTACCGCAAGCTCGACGCCAACATCACCGCCGACACGACCGCCGCCGCCGAGCTGGAGACGTACGAGAAGGAGCGCCCCACGCCCGTCGCGACCGACGCGCAGAACATCCTGCTCCTCGGCTCCGACACCCGCTCCGGCGAGGGCAACAGCAAGTACGGCCGGGACGAGGGCGGCAGCCAGCGCTCCGACACCACGATCCTGCTGCACATCGCCGCCGACCGGCAGAGCGCGACCGCCATGTCCATCCCGCGCGATCTGATGGTGACGATCCCCAGCTGCCGCAAGACGGACGGCAAGCGGACCCGGGAGCAGTTCGCGCAGTTCAACTGGGCGTTCCAGTTCGGCGGCACGGCGTGCACGATCCGTACCGTCGAGCGGTTCACCGGCATCCGCATCGACCACCACATGGTCGTGGACTTCCGCGGCTTCAAGGACATGGTGGACGCGGTGCACGGGGTCGAGGTCTGCCTCAAGAAGCCGATCGACGACGCCGCCGCCCATCTGAAGCTGCCCGCGGGCAAGCAGAAGCTCAACGGCGAGCAGGCCCTCGGCTACGTACGCGCCCGCAAGACCCTCGGCAACGGCAGCGACACCGAACGGATGGACCGCCAGCAGCAATTCCTCGGCGCGCTCGTCAAGAAGGTGCAGAGCAACGGCGTGCTGCTCAATCCGACGCGGCTGTATCCCGTGCTGGACGCGGCCACCAAGGCCATCACCACGGACCCGGGCCTCGCCTCGCTGAAGGCGCTGTACGACTTGACCCGCTCACTCCGTAACGTACCCACCGAAAAGGTGCAGTTCCTTACGGTTCCCCGGCAGCCCTACGCAGCCAACCCGAACCGGGACGAACTGGTCGAGCCCGAGGCGGGCGAGCTCTTCAAGCGGCTGCGCGAGGACGCCCCGATCACCGTCGTCCCCGGAGACGGGAAGACCGACCCCCAATCCAAGAAGGAGGAAAAAGAAACAGAAGAGTCGCCGAACGACAGCGACGACAAGCCGGGCGACAGCGGACCGACCAGTCCAGGGCCGACTCCGACATTTCCCGGCACCAATGCCGCCAAGGGCATGTGCGAGTAAAGCGATGACCAAGGGCGACCCGACACTCCATGAGGATTGGGTGGATTGCCCACTTGTAAGGTGCGTGGAATTTGTCACGGACGTCGCTCAACGTTGAACTGGGCGGATAGTGTGACGCGATCCGGTGCTAGCGGCCGAGAGTCGTGCACTGCTGGATCGGAAAGACTGAGCGCCCTCGGGGGAGGCGCCTCGCGTGGCACCGACGGAGGACTCAAGCAACCGTGGATGCGCAAAGCCGTGGGCGGGCGGACGAGATCGACCCCGCCGACCAGTGGGTCCTCAACCCGCAGACCGGCAATTACGAACTGCGACTGGACCAATCCTCTCAGCAGTCGTCCGCCCGGAGAACCCCGTCGCCCAGATCCGCCACGCGCCGAAGGACCGCCCCCGGCACGGAGGTTCCCGGCCAGCGCTCGCGCCGCTCCGGCGGCGACCCCGCTCCGGGCTCCTCACGGGGTTCCGGCGGCCGGGGCTCGGGCGGCCGCGGGCCCGGCTCCGGATCCGGCTCCGGCGACGCCCCCGGCGGGCGCATGCCGTCCGCGGCGGGCCGCCGCAAGCGCAAGCAGCCCGCGTCGCGCAAGAAGAAGGCGCTGCTGTGGACGGGCGGCGTGATGGCGTTCGTCCTCGTCGGCGGCTCCGTCGCCGCGTACGCGATCTACCAGCACTTCGACGGGAACATCAACAGCATCGACGTAGGCGGCGCGGGCACCGGCGGCTTCAAGAAGGACCAGGCCGTCAACATCCTCGTCATCGGCACCGACAAGCGCAGCGGTGCGGGCAACGAGGGCTACGGCGACTCCGGCAGCGTCGGCCACGCCGACACCACGTTCCTCTTCCATGTCTCCAAGGACCGGACGAACGCGACCGCGCTGTCCATCCCGCGCGACCTCATCACGGACATTCCGGACTGCGAGACCAAGACCGAGGACGGCACCAAGGTCATCGGCGGGACGCCGAAGACGCGGTTCAACGAGAGCCTCGGCCAGGAGGGCCGCGACCCGGGCTGCACCATGCGCACGGTCAAGAAGCTGACCGGCGTGACCGTCGACCACTTCATGATGGCCGACTTCAACGCGGTCAAGACGATGACCTCGGCGGTCGGCGGGGTCGAGGTCTGCCTCGCCAAGGACATCAACGACAAGGACTCCAAGCTCAACCTCCCCGCGGGCAAGCACAACCTGGAGGGCGAGGAGGCGCTGGCCTTCGTACGGACCCGGCACTCGGTCGGCTTCGGCGGCGACCTGAGCCGGATCGAGATCCAGCAGCAGTTCCTCAGCTCGCTGATCCGCAAGATGAAGTCCAGCGACACCCTCTCGAGCCCCTCCAAGATGTGGGACCTGGCGGAGGCGGCCACCAAGGCCCTCACCGTCGACAGCGGCATAGGGAAGATCAGCAGGCTGCGCGATCTGGGCATGGAGCTGTCCAAGGTCAACCCGAAGAACATCACCTTCGCGACGGTGCCGGTGGTCGACAACACCGACAAGGCGACCGTGCTCCTCAACGAGGCCAAGGCCAAGCCGCTGTTCTCGATGATCCAGAACGACACCTCGCTCACCGAGGTGAAGCAGAAGGAGCAGGACGCCAAGAACCAGCAGCAGGCCCTGCTCAAGGGACCCAAGGCAGCCGCCTCCGACGTGCGGGTCGCCGTCTACAACGGCAGCGAGACCCAGGGAGCCGCACTGACCACGCTGCTGTGGCTGCAGAACGAGCAGGGAGTCCCGAAGTCGAGCAACGAGGGCAACGCGCCCGCGAAGCTCCCCAAGACGACGTTGCAGTACGCGCCGAACCAGGCCGATCAGGCCCGCAAGCTGGCGGAGATGATGGGCCTGCCGGCCACGGCTCTGAAGCCGGGCACGGAGGACGCCAAGGGGCTCGAGGCGATGACCCTCACCCTCGGCGCGGATTTCAAGGGCGCAGGGGTGCCCATCACCGGTCCGGCGAAGGCGCCGGAGGGTGTGCAGAAGGTAAACGCAGACAAACAGGTATGCGCCAAGTGATGCGGGAGCTACGCGTCATACGGCGAACCTGAACGACAGGGGGAATCCGGGTGGCACAGAACAGCGTGCGGGGGGAGGGGACGCGTGAGGGCGTTCCGCACGCCCGTGAACTGGGGTGGGACGACGGTCTGTACGGCGAGGGGGAGGCGGGTGCCTCCGCCGGCCGCACGACGTCGCCCGACGGCCAGGCACAGCAGGACGGCCCGAGCGCGCAGGACGGCCCCGGCCGGCAGGGCGGCGGCGAGCAGGACGACACCGAGCAGCAGACCGACGCGGACGCGGCGCCCGAGGGCAGCGGCGGCGGTCACCGCCGCGCCGGCGCACGGCGCCGTGGGAAGCGCGGGAAGCACCGGATACTCCGCTGGACGGCGATATCCCTGTCGGTGCTGATCCTCGGCACGGCCGGCGCCGGATACCTCTACTACGAGCACCTCAACGGCAATATCCGCAAGGGAAAGCGGACCTCGTCGGAGACCGGCGCCCAGAAGAGCAAGCCCAACGCCGCCGGCCAGACCCCGCTGAACGTGCTGCTGATCGGCTCCGACAGCCGCAACACGGCGGAGAACCTGGAGCTCGGCGGCCACAAGGCGAGCGTCGGCGCGCCGCCCCTCGCGGACGTGCAGATGCTGCTCCACGTCTCGGCCGACCGCAAGAACGCCTCGGTGGTCTCCATACCCCGCGACACCCGGGTGGACATCCCCGCGTGCGAGGACCCCAAGTCCAAGGAGAAGTACCGGGCGAAGCGAGGGCTCATCAACGAGACCCTGCAGCGCGGCGGCCCCGGCTGCACGCTCGCCACCTGGGAGCTGCTCACCGACGTCTACATCGACCACTGGATGATGGTCGACTTCGCTGGCGTGGTGGACATCGCCGACGCCGTCGGCGGCGCCGAGGTCTGCGTGCGGGACAACGTCTGGGACCGCGATCTGCGCACGGGCAAGGGCGGCTCGGGTCTGAAGCTGACCGAGGGCACTCACGAGGTGCAGGGCGTGGACGCGCTGAAGTGGCTGCGCACCCGCAAGGCCTTCGGCAGCGACTTCGGCCGGTCCAAGGCCCAGCACATGTACATGAACTCCGTCATCCGCAATCTCAAGAGCCAGAACGCCTTCACCGACACGGGCCGGCTGATGGACCTCGCCGAGAAGTCGACCAAGGCGCTCCAGGTCTCCGAGGAGATCGGCACGGTCAAGAAGCTGTACGACCTGAGCATGCAGCTCGCGGACGTGCCGACGGACCGGATCGCCATGCTCACCATGCCCCGCATCGACGACCCGTCGGACAAGGACCGGGTGCTGCCGATGCCGGGCGAGGCCGACAAGCTGTGGAAGCTGCTCCGCGAGGACACACCGGTGGACGGCAAGGCGCCGACCTCCAAGCCGAAGGCGCCGACGGCGCCCAAGGACCCGGCGGCGGCGCCCGCCGAGATCGGCGTCATGGTGCGCAACGGCACCGGCGCCGGCGGCCAGGCACCCACGCCGAAGCGGGCCTCGACGGTCGCGGGCCTGCTCGTGGACAAGGGCTTCACCGGGGCGAAGTCCGACACCACGCAGCAGTCTCAGGAGCGTACGCAGATCCTGTACCCGAGCGCCGACCTGGAGGGCGACGCGTACGCGGTCGCCAAGGCCCTGGGCGTGCCGGCGAGCGCCCTGAAGAAGTCGACGGGCGTCTCGGGCGTCACCCTGGTGGTCGGGGCGGACTGGCGGACCGGGGACGCGTTCCCGAAGGCCCCGCCGGTGAAGGCGCCGTCGAAGGAAGTCACGGACACGGTGATGGGCGACGACAAGGGAGCCTGCATGGACATCTACAAGCCGTACCGCTTCTGAGCCCGAGGACGAGTCAGCCAGTACGCGAACGCCGGTCCGCCCGCATCGTCATGATGCGGGCGGACCGGCGTTCGTACAGGCGCAGGTCGTGCGGGCGCAGGTCGTACGGGTCGTACGAGGTCAGGCGGTGGGCGCCGGCACCGAGGGGCGGCGGCTCGCGATGACCTTCCTGGCCAGCGCGCGCGGGCTGGTGAGGAATCCGTACCCCCACGACATGTGCATCGTGGCCAGCGCGACGGGGATCTGGAGCCGGGCCTTGAGCGACAGGCCCTTGCCCGCGGGGACGGACCCGGCGGCGATGGCGGCCAGATAGCCGGCCGGCACGACGAAGCCCCAGGGGGTGAGCGCCGCGCCTGCCACGGTGCCCGCCGCGATCAGGCAGACGGCGATCGGCGGGGCGAGGTAGCGCAGGTTGATCGAGCCCTGGTGGTAACGGGCCACGACATGGCGCCAGCGGCCGTAGTCCTTGTACTGCTTGGCGAGCGCCCGCACGGAGGGCCGCGGCCGGTACTGGACCTTGAGCTCCGGCGAGAACCAGATCAGCCCGCCGGCCTCGCGGATGCGGAAGTTCAGCTCCCAGTCCTGGGCGCGGATGAACTCCTCGTTGTAGCCGCCCTGCTGCTCCAGCGCCTCGCGGCGGAAGACGCCCAGGTACACGGTCTCCGCGCGGCCCGCCGCGCCGCCGGTGTGGAAGGCGGCGTTGCCGACGCCGATCCTGGAGGTCATCGCGGCGGCGACGGCGTCCTCCCAGGCGTTCTCGCCCTCGGCGTGCATGATGCCGCCGACGTTCTGCGCGCCGGTCTCCTCCAGCAGCCGGACCGCGGTGGCGATGTAGTTCGCCGACAGCATGCCGTGACCGTCGACCCGTACCACGATCGGATGACGCGATGCCTTGATGGCGGCGTTCAGCGCGGCCGGGGTGCGGCCCGTGGGGTTCGGCACCGTGTGGACACGGGCTCGGTCGTTGGACGCGGTCTCGCGGACGAGCTCCGCGGCGATCTCGTCGGTGCGGTCGGTGGAGGGCCCCAGAGCGATCACCACCTCCATCTCGCCGTCGTACTCCTGCTGGAGGATGTGGCGTACGGAGTTGCGCAGATGCCGTTCCTCGTTGAGGACCGGCATGATCACGGAGACGGCGGGCGCGGCGGCGGGCGTGGCGTTCATCGCCCGACACGTTACCGCGAATGGGGGACACGGACGCGCGGCGGCCGCTGGCTGCGCACTGTCGCTGATCGTATGGGCCTACGGTGCTCAAGATCCCCTCTCCTCTCCCCGTCGCCTCCAGCCCCTCTCCTACCCCTTAGCCCCCTTCACTCCCTCTTGTCTCGTCCATCCCCTTCCGTCTCCTCTGTACCGCCAGCCCCGTCGCCCGCGTCGCCCGCGGAGGTGTCCCCCCTGTGCCCACGCCGCCCCGCTCGAGCCGTCCACGCCCGACCGCGCAGCGCAGCAGCAGGAGCACGGTCCCGAACACGAGCGCGAGCGTGAACGCGCGTACGGGCACGGGCAGACGGCCGGCGGCGAGACGGCCCGCCCCGCGTCCGCCGGCGCCGCGGACGCGGTGGGGAGTGCGGATGGCGACGACGCTGTCGGTGCTGGTGCTGGGGGTCGGCGGGATCGGGCACGCGGTGGTGACCAGCCTGGACACGGGGATCACGCGGATCGACCCGTTCAAGGACATGAAGAACCGGCCCGAGGCCGGGCATGGGATGAACCTGCTGATCGTCGGCACGGACGGCCGCGAGAAGGTCACACGGGAGGCCCGCGGCAAGTACCGGCTGGGCGGCGCCCCCTGCCGCTGCACCGACACGATCATGATCGTGCACATCTCGGCGGACCGGACGCGGGCGAGCGTGGTGAGCCTGCCGAGGGACAGCTACGCGGAGATCCCGGCGCACACGGACGCGACGACCGGCAAGCGCCATGACCCGCACCCGGTGAAGATCAACGCCGCGTACGCGGAGGGCGGTCCCGCGCTGACGGTGCGGACCGTCGAGCACATGACCAAGGTGAAGATCGACCACTACCTGGAGATCGACTTCACCAGCTTCATGACGACCGTGGACGCGGTGGGCGGGGTGGAGATCTGCACGGCCCGGCCGATGAAGGACGGCTACACCGGCCTCGACCTGGCGGCGGGCACGCACAAGCTGAACGGCGGGCAGGCGCTGCAGTACGTCCGCTCGCGCCATATCGACGGCGCGGCGGACCTGGGGCGGATGCAGCGCCAGCAGCGCTTCCTGGCGGGGCTGATCCAGCAGGCGACGAGCGGCGGGGTGCTGCTCAACCCGGTGCGCTTCCAGGACGTCGCCGCCACGATGCTGCGGTCGGTGCGGGCGGACGAGGGCTTCCGCACGGAGCAGCTGCTCGCGCTCGGCGAGGCGATGCGGGGCTTCACTCCGGCGTCGTCGGAGTTCACGACGGTGCCGGTGAGCAGCCCCAGCCATCAGGTGAAGGGCGTCGGCTCCACGGTGAAGTGGGACGCCGCGAAGTCGCGGCGGCTCTTCTCGATGCTGCGCGAGGACAAGCCGCTCGCGCCGCTGAGTCCTGGGCCCCGCGGCCCGAAGGCGACGCCGGTGGAGGTCGCGCCGCAGCGGATCCGGGTGCAGGTCTACAACGGGACGCGTACGGACGGGCTGGGCGCGCGGGTCGACGCGGCGCTGCGGGCGACGGGCTTCGACACGACGCGCACGCCGCTGAACGGGGCGGGGGCGCGGGAGGCGGACCGTACGTTCGTGACGTACGACCCTCGCTGGGACCGCTCGGCGAGGAGCCTGGCGACGGCGCTCCCCGGCAGCGAACTCCGCGTGGCGAAGGGCCACGGGCCGACGCTGCGGGTGACGGCGGGCAAGGACTTCAAGAAGGTGACGAGGGTGCGGGCGGAGGAGGTGCAGGTGGGGGAGTTCGGGGCGATGAGAGGGGATCAGGTGGTGTGTCCGTAGGGCGGCGGAGGGCGACGGCCCGCCTGTCGGGGCGGCGGCCCGAACCCCGCGCCTCAACCTCCCCCAGACTCCGTCCGGGGGGACCCCCACGGGGCTGAGATGTCCGGGCCTTGACCTCGTGAGGCCCGAGGCGGCACGCCCTGCGGGCAGGCCGTCGGCGAGGCTGAATTTCCCGCCCCCGAGGCTGGAATCTGCGTTCGCTACGCCCGCGGGCGGCCCATCGCTCGGTAGACCCAGCCCGCCTCGCGCCACTTCGTCGCGTCCAGCGCGTTGCGGCCATCCAGGATGACGCGGTCCGTGACCGCCTCGCCCAGTGCCGCCGGGTCCAGGTCGCGGAATTCGCGCCACTCCGTCAGGTGGAGCACCACGTCCGCCCCGCGGACCGCCTCCAACGCGGAGTCCGCGTAGGCGAGGGTCGGGAAGAGGCGGCGGGCGTTCGCCATGCCCTTCGGGTCGTAGACGGTGACCTGGCCGCCCTGGAGGTGGATCTGGCCCGCCACGTTCAGCGCGGGCGAGTCGCGTACGTCGTCGGAGTCCGGCTTGAACGTCGCGCCGAGGACCGCGACCCGCTTGCCCAGGAAGCCGCCGCCGCCCAGTGCCTCGCGGGCCAGCTCGACCATGTGCCCGCGGCGGCGCATGTTGATCGAGTCGACCTCGCGCAGGAAGGTCAGCGCCTGGTCCGCGCCCAGCTCGCCGGCCCGCGCCATGAACGCGCGGATGTCCTTGGGCAGGCAGCCGCCGCCGAAGCCGATTCCGGCGCGCAGGAACTTCTTGCCGATGCGGTCGTCGTAGCCGATCGCCTCCGCCAGCTTCACGACGTCGCCGCCGGCCGCCTCGCAGACCTCGGCCATCGCGTTGATGAAGGAGATCTTGGTCGCGAGGAAGGAGTTGGCGGAGGTCTTCACCAGCTCCGCCGTCGGGAAGTCGGTCACCACGAACGGCGACCCCTCGGCGACGGGCGTCGCGTAGACCTCGCGCAGCAGCTTCTCGGCGCGCTCGCTCTCCACGCCCACCACGATCCGGTCGGGGTGCAGCGTGTCCTGCACGGCGAAGCCCTCCCGCAGGAACTCGGGGTTCCACGCCAGCTCCGCGTCCGCCCCGGCCGGCGCGAGCTCCGCCAGCCGCGCGGCGAGCCGCGCCGCGCTGCCCACCGGCACGGTGGACTTGCCGACGACGAGAGCCGCTCGCTTCAGCTGCGGCGCGAGGGATTCGAATGCGGAGTCGACGTACGACATGTCACAGGCGTACTCGCCGTGCTTCTGCGGCGTATTCACGCACACGAAATGGACGTCGCCGAATTCCCCGATCTCCTCCCAGGAGGTCGTGAAGCGCAGCCGCCCGCTCGAGCCCTCGAAGCCGGCGACGTGCCGCCGCAGGAGGTCCTCGAGGCCGGGCTCGTACATGGGGACCCGGCCGTCCGCCAGCATCTCGATCTTCTCGGGCACGACGTCGAGGCCGAGCACCTCGAAGCCCAGTTCCGCCATGGCCGCGGCGTGCGTGGCGCCGAGGTATCCGGTGCCGATCACGGTGATCTTGAGGGCCATGCGGTGCTCCAGGTTGGTGCGGGGCTCGGAGTGCGTGCCCGAGCATAGTCGGGCCCCTGGCGGGCACGTTTCCCGCTGTCCGGAACCTTGCACGGCCGCCACAGGAGCTGTCAGCAAGCTCACGTATGCCTTTGTGCAGACTGGCCCCTAAAATTGAGTTACTTAACGGTAGTTAGCGTTCCTTGGGGAGTGAGAGACCTTGGCCGGATCGGCTGATTTCGACCTGTACCGCCCGTCCGAAGAGCACGACATGCTCCGCGACGCCATCCGCTCGCTGTCCGAGGCCAAGATCGCTCCGTTCGCCGCCGAGGTGGACGAGGAGGCCCGCTTCCCGCAGGAGGCGCTGGACGCTCTCGTCTCCGCCGACCTGCACGCCGTGCACGTGCCCGAGGAGTACGGCGGCGCGGGCGCGGACGCGCTCGCCACCGTGATCGTGATCGAGGAGGTGGCGCGGGTCTGCGCCTCGTCCTCCCTGATCCCGGCGGTCAACAAGCTGGGCTCGCTCCCGGTGATCCTGTCCGGCTCCGAGGAGCTGAAGAAGCAGTACATGACCCCGCTCGCCAAGGGCGACGGGATGTTCTCCTACTGTCTCTCCGAGCCGGACGCGGGCTCGGACGCCGCGGGCATGAAGACCAAGGCGGTCCGCGACGGCGACCACTACGTCCTCAACGGCGTGAAGCGCTGGATCACCAACGCGGGCGTCTCCGAGTACTACACGGTGATGGCGGTCACCGACCCGACCAAGCGCTCCAAGGGCATCTCGGCGTTCGTCGTCGAGAAGGGCGACGAGGGCGTCTCCTTCGGCGCTCCGGAGAAGAAGCTCGGCATCAAGGGCTCCCCGACCCGCGAGGTCTACCTCGACAACGTCCGCATCCCCGCGGACCGCATGATCGGCGAGGAGGGCACGGGCTTCGCCACCGCGATGAAGACCCTGGACCACACCCGCATCACGATCGCGGCGCAGGCGCTGGGCATCGCCCAGGGCGCCCTCGACTACGCCAAGGGCTACGTCCAGGAGCGCAAGCAGTTCGGCAAGCCGATCGCCGACTTCCAGGGCATCCAGTTCATGCTCGCCGACATGGCGATGAAGATCGAGGCCGCGCGCCAGCTGACGTACGCGGCGGCGGCGAAGTCGCAGCGCGGCGACGCGGACCTGACCTTCCAGGGCGCGGCGGCCAAGTGCTTCGCCTCGGACGTCGCGATGGAGGTCACCACGGACGCGGTGCAGCTCCTCGGCGGCTACGGCTACACCCGTGACTACCCGGTGGAGCGCATGATGCGCGACGCCAAGATCACGCAGATCTACGAGGGCACGAACCAGGTCCAGCGGATCGTGATGGCGCGCAACCTGCCGTAAGACGGTCCCTCAGGCTGACATCGGCTCGCTCTGAGAACGGTCCCCGCGTCGCATGTACGCGGGGACCGTTCGTCGTTGCGGCGATCAGCGACCGCGCCAGCGCACAGCGAAGGGCCCCCGCCGGAGCGTCCAGCGGGGGCCCTTCGCCGTGCGGGTCAGCGGTCCGAGGTGACCGTGACCTTCTCGTCGTTCTTGAGCTGCTCCACCAGCTGCTTCACCTTGTCCTTGTCCCAGGTCAGGTTGCCGCCGCGGGTGCCGGAGATCGGGATGTTCATGGACTTGCCCTCGCCTCCGGTGACGCCCTTCATGGCGAAGAACATCTGGCCCAGGGAGTACAGCGACATGTCCTTGTCCACGATCAGCGTGTCCAGGCCCGCGCCCATCGTCGGGTAGAGCTTGAACGGGTTGAGGATCGTGCCCGGCGTCGCCGTCTGGTTCGCCAGCGCCGCGAGGAACTTCTGCTGGTTCTTCGTACGGTCCAGGTCGCTGCCCGCGAAGGCGTACCGGGTCCGGACGAACGCCAGCGACTGCTCGCCGTCCAGCGTCTGCTTGCCCGCCTGGAAGTCCGCGCCCGACTTCTTGTCCTTGAACGCCTTCGGGATGTCGATCTCCACCCCGCCGATCGAGTCCACGATGTTCGCGAAGCCGGCGAAGCCGATCTCGACGTAGTGGTCGATGCGCAGGCCGGTGTTGTGCTCGACGGTGCGCACGAGCAGCTCCGGACCGTCCTCGGCGTACGCGGCGTTCAGCTTCACGCGGCGGCCCTCCGCCGGGAAGAGCTTGCCGGACTCCGAGCCCTTGAAGGACGGGATCTCGACGTCCGAGTCGCGCGGCAGCGAGATCAGGGTCGGGCCGTTGGAGCCGTCGTGCAGGATCATCATCGAGTCGGTCCGCTTGCCGTCGGCCGAGCCCGTGTGGAGCTTCTTCTTCTCCTCGTCGGACATGCCCTCACGGCTGTCCGAGCCGACGATCAGGTAGTTGGTGCCCTCGCCCCCGCCGGGGCGCTCGATGACCTTGGAGAGGTCGACCTCGCGCTTGAGCTTGGAGTCGGCCCAGAAGTACGTGCCGATGGAGACCGCGAGCAGCACGACGACCAGCGTGAGCGAGCCGATCTTGATCCTGCGCCGCCAGTTGGGAGCGGCCCGGCCTGCGGGCGGCGGACCGCTGAAGCCGCCGCGGCCGCCCTGGCCGTCGCCCTGGCCGGGGCCGCCGCCCTGGGGGGCGCCGTAGACCTGGCCCGTGTTGTAGCCGCTGTCGTACGGGGCGTCGTAGCCCTCGTACCCCTGCGACTGCTGCGGAGGGACCGCGGGGCGCTGCGGCGCGGCAGGGCGCTGCACATGGCGCATCACTCGAGCGCCCTCGGGCTGCGAGCCCTGGCTGCCTCGTCCGTATCCTTCGGGCCAATCATTCATGCGGAACAGTGTGCAGGCATGGGCGGGGGGCGAGACAGGCCGGGTGGGAAATCGCACCAGGGCTGTTGCGAAGCTGATGCAATATGGCCCGGCATAAGGTGGAGCGCATGACAGATCAGGCCCTGCGCCCGGAGGCTGAAATCCCGGGCAAGCCCACCGCGGCGTCCCGCACCACCCTCAGCCACATCATGACCAACAGTGACACTAATCTCCTCGGCACTGTGCACGGCGGCGTGATCATGAAGCTGGTGGACGACGCGGCGGGCGCGGTGGCCGGCAGGCACTCCGGCGGACCCGCCGTGACCGCCTCCATGGACGAGATGGTCTTCCTCGAGCCGGTCCGCGTCGGCGACTTGGTGCATGTGAAGGCCCAGGTCAACTGGACGGGCCGGTCCTCGATGGAGGTCGGCGTGCGCGTCTTGGCCGAGCGCTGGAACGAGTCGACGCCGGCGACGCAGGTGGGCAGCGCGTACCTGGTCTTCGCGGCGGTGGACGGGGACGGCAAGCCGCGTCCCGTGCCGCCGGTGATCCCGGAGACCGAGCGGGACCAACGCCGCTACCAGGAGGCGCAGATCAGGCGCACGCACCGGCTGGCCCGACGCCGGGCGATCAAGGAGCTGCGGGAGCGGCGCGCGGCCGAGGGGATGGACGACTAGAGGCTCGGAGGAGGGGCGGGGGGGGTGGGCGACGCCCCCCTCCAGGAGTCCGGGCCCCTCCGAGCGTCAGAGACTCTCCGGGCGTCAGGGCGCGCCGCGTCCCAGGATTCAGGGTGCGCCCGACTTCTCAGATCGTGCCGCGTCCCAGGCGTCAGGGCGCGCCGCGCCAAGGACTCAGAGCACGTCGAGTCCCAGGACTCAGAGCGCGTCGCGTCCCGGAAGTCAGGGTGCCCTGCGTCCCAGGACTCAAGGCGTGCCGCGCCCAGAAGTCACGGCGCGCTGCGGCGTGCCCGGTATGTCCGCATCTTCGCCCGCGCCCCGCATACCGCCATCGAGCACCACCGGCTCCGGCCCGCCGGGCTGCGGTCGTAGTACGCCCAGTGGCAGTCCTCCGCCTCGCACGCCTTGAGGCGCGACCAGGTGCCGTCCGCAGCCGCCGCGGCCAGAGCCGCCGCCACGCGCGAGGCCAGCGTGTGGGGCGCCGCCGGGCGCAGCGCCGCCGAGCCGTCCGGCCGGACCGTGACCAGCAGGGGCGCCTCCGACAGGAGATCGTCGAGCGCCGTCGGCGAGTGGCCGGGGAGGGTGTGGCCCGCGTGGGCCAGGCATGCCGCGCGCAGCGCCTCGCGCAGCTCGCGGGCCGCGGGGACCTCCGCCTCGGCGAGGCCGAAGCCCGCCCGGCCGTCCGTCGTGTCCAGCGCGTCCGCGCCCGTCTCGACGTTCAACGTGTTCACCAGGGCCTCGACCAGCGCGAGGCCGCCCGGCGCCGCGGCTCTGTCATTCATGGTTGCGAGGTTACCGCCAATGCGGGACCATGCAGTAACCGTTACCGGTGGAGGCCGCATAGAGGTAACCACCGTCGAGGAGGAGCCATGCCTGTCGCCACGCTGGGCACTGTCGTGCTGGACTGTCCCGACCCCGTCGCCCTCGGTCGTTTCTACGCCTCCGTGCTCGGCGGCGAGATCGAGGACGACGGCGAGGGCTGGGTCGACCTGAAGGGCGCGCAGGGCGGCGTCGCGCTCTCCTTCCAGGGCGCGCCCGGGTACGTACCGCCGAAGTGGCCCGCGCCGGACGCCTCGCAGCAGTTCCATCTGGACCTGACCGTCGAGGACCTCGACGCCGCCGAGAAGGATGTGCTGGCCCTGGGCGCGCGGGTGCTGGACGCCGACGACCGGGCGCGGAGCTGGCGCGTGTACGCCGACCCGGCCGGGCACCCCTTCTGCCTCTGCGCCTGCTGAGACGGACGGGGGGTACGGACCCTCGGTCCGTACCCCCCCGCGCTCACGCGTCCGAGCCCCGCGGGCTCACGCGTCCAGCTGCTCCCTCGTCGCGTCGAGTTGCTCCCGCGTCGCGTTCGACGGGCCTCGCGTGGACTGAAGGTCCCGCGCCACGTCCTCCGCGTCCCGCAGCGCCCGCACCGCGTTCTGCCAGGTCAGCTTCGCCAGGTCGGAGTCCGACCAGCCGCGCCGCAGCAGCTCCGCCACCAGGTTCGGGTAGCCCGCCACGTCGTCCAGGCCCGCCGGGGTGAACGCCGTGCCGTCGAAGTCGCCGCCGATGCCGATGTGGTCGATCCCGGCGACCTCGCGCATATGGTCGAGGTGGCCCGCGACCGTCGCCACGGTCGCCACCGGACGCGGACGCCTCGCCTCGAACTCCGCGTGGATCCGCATCGCCTCGGGCGTGATGTCCAGCGCGTGCAGCCCGTGCGCGCGCATGTTCTCGTCCGCCTCGGCCGTCCAGGACACCGCCTCGGGCAGGATGAACTTCGGCACGAACGTGGCCATCGCCACTCCCCCGTTGCCCGGCAGCAGCGCCAGCACGTCGTCGGGGACGTTGCGCGGATGGTCGCAGACCGCCCGCGCGGAGGAGTGGGAGAAGATCACCGGCGCGCGAGACGTCGAGAGCGCGTCGCGCATCGTCGTCGCCGCCACATGCGAGAGGTCGACGAGCATGCCGACGCGGTTCATCTCCCGTACGACCTCGTGGCCGAAGGGCGAGAGCCCGCCGACGCCCGGCTCGTCGGTCGCCGAGTCCGCCCACGGGACGTTGTCGTTGTGGGTGAGCGTCATATAGCGGACGCCCAGGGCGTGCAGCGCCCGCAGCGTGGCCAGCGAGCTGTTGATGGAGTGCCCGCCCTCCGCGCCCATGAGGGAGGCGATCCGGCCCTCGGCGCGCGCCTTCTCCATGTCGTCGGCGGTCAGGGCCCGGACCAGCTCCGTCGGATAGCGCTCCAGCAGCTGCGCGACGCCGTCGATCTGCTCCAGCGTCGCGCTGACCGCCTCGTCGCCGGCCAGGCCGCTGCGGACGTACACGGACCAGAACTGCGCCCCGACCCCGCCGGCCCGCAGCCGGGGGATGTCGGTATGCAGCCGCCCGCTCTGGTCGCCCGCGAGGTCCAGGCGGTCCAGGTCGTAGCGGACCTGCTCGCGCAGCGCCCAGGGCAGATCGTTGTGGCCGTCGACTACGGGGTGCTCGGCGAGGAGTTCGCGAGCTCGGCTGAGGTGGTCCGTGGGGGAGTCCATCCGCTGTTACTTCCCGAAACCGAAGGACTCCGCACCTGCGACCTTGGAACGGAGTCGCTTGCCCTTCTCGGTCGCCTGGTCGTTCAGCTCCTGCTGGAACTCGCGCATGCGGGCGAGGAGTTCGCCGTCCTGCGTCGCCAGGATGCGGGCCGCCAGCAGGCCCGCGTTGCGCGCGCCGGCGACCGAGACCGTCGCCACGGGCACGCCCGCCGGCATCTGCACGATGGACAGCAGGGAGTCCATGCCGTCGAGGTACTTCAGCGGGACGGGTACGCCGATCACCGGGAGGGGGGTCACGGAGGCGAGCATGCCCGGCAGATGGGCCGCTCCCCCGGCGCCCGCGATGATCGCCTTGAGGCCGCGGGCGTCGGCCTGCTCCCCGTACGCGATCATCTCGCGCGGCATGCGGTGCGCGGAGACGACGTCGACCTCGTAGCCGATCTCGAACTCGTCGAGCGCCTGCGCGGCCGCCTCCATGACGGGCCAGTCGGAGTCGGATCCCATGACGATGCCGACGGCGGGGCCGGTGGTGCTGCTCATTCGACGATCGTTCCTCTGAGGTAGCCGGCTGCGTGACGAGCGCGCTCCAGCACGTCGTCCAGGTCGTCGCCGTAGGTGTTGACGTGCCCCACCTTGCGGCCGGGCTTCACGTCCTTGCCGTACATATGGATCTTGAGCTGCGGGTCGCGGGCCATGCAGTGCAGATAGGCCGCGTACATGTCGGGGTAGTCGCCGCCGAGGACGTTCGCCATGACCGTCCACGGGGCGCGCGGACGCGGATCGCCCAGCGGGAGGTCCAGGACGGCCCGCACATGGTTGGCGAACTGCGAGGTGATCGCGCCGTCCTGGGTCCAGTGGCCGGAGTTGTGCGGACGCATGGCCAGCTCGTTGACGAGGATCCGGCCGTCGGCCGTCTCGAACAGCTCGACCGCCAGATGCCCGACGACGTCGAGCTCCTTCGCGATCCGCAGGGCGAGCTCCTGGGCCTGGCCGGCGAGCTCCTCGGAGAGGTTCGGCGCGGGCGCGATCACCGTGTCGCAGACGCCGTCGACCTGCTGGGACTCGACGACCGGGTAGGCGACGGCCTGGCCGTGCGGGGAGCGCACGATGTTCGCCGCGAGCTCGCGGACGAAGTCGACCTTCTCCTCGGCGAGGACGGGGACGCCCGCCTTGAAGGGCGCCTCGGCGTCCTCCTGAGAACGGACGAACCAGACGCCCTTGCCGTCGTAGCCGCCGCGCACGGTCTTGAGGATGACGGGGAAGCCGTCTCCCTCCGCCGCGAACGCCGACACGTCGGCGGGGTCGGCCACGATGCGGTGGCGCGGGCAGGGCACGCCGAGCTCGTCGAGCCGGGCGCGCATCACGCCCTTGTCCTGGGCGTGCACCAGAGCGTCGGGGCCGGGACGGACGGGGATGCCGTCCGCCTCCAGGGCCCGCAGGTGCTCGATCGGGACGTGCTCGTGATCGAAGGTGATCACGTCGCAGCCGCGCGCGAACTCACGCAGCGTGTCCAGGTCGCGGTAGTCGCCGATGACGACATCGCCGACGACCTGGGCCGCGGAGTCCTGTGGAGTGTCAGAGAGGAGCTTGAATCTAAGGCCGAGGGGGATGCCCGCCTCGTGGGTCATACGGGCGAGCTGACCGCCGCCGACCATGCCGACTACCGGGAACGTCACCCTCACAGGGTATCCGCCGCACTCCGGGCCCCTGCCGCGCCCGGTCCCGGGGCCGGCCGCGGCCCGTCCCGGAACCCTTGCGGGGACTGACCCGTCACAGCCTCGCTACACGTTTCCGGCGGCCCGGAGGCGTGAGCGGAAGCCGCTGGTTAGCATGACTGCGTTGACGGACACCGACCCGGACGGGGCTGAGCGATCACCATGAGTGAACGAAGCGCACTGCGCGTGCGGCTGGAGCAGCTCGCGCGCGAGTTCGCGAAGTTCGGGGCGGTCGGCGGCGTGGGTCTCTTGGTCGACCTCGGCGTCTTCAATCTCGTACGCCATTTCACGGACATCCCCGTCGTGCGCGCCAGCATCGTGGCGACGGTGGTCGCGATCGGCTTCAACTATCTGGGGTTCCGCTACTTCACCTACCGGGACCGCGACAAGAGCCGCCGGACCAAGGAGATGTCGCTGTTCTTCGTGTTCAGCGTGGTCGGGCTGGTGATCCAGAGCGGGGTGCTGTACGCGGCGACGTACGGGTTCGGCTGGGACACCCCGCTGCAGAGCAACATCTTCAAGTTCCTCGGCATCGGCATCGCGACGCTGTTCCGCTTCTGGTCGTACCGCACCTGGGTGTTCCGCGCGCTGCCGGCGCGCGAGGCGGTGCAGACGGCGGAATCGTTCCTGGGGCAGGGCGCGCAGCAGCCGCGGCCTCAGCCCGACAAGGTCGGCTGACCGCCTTCGGCTGACCGGGGCGTACGGCTTCAGTGGCTGCTGCTGTGTACGGGCTGCTGCTCGTGCTGCTGCTCAGCGGACCGTGGGCTCCGGGTCGTCCTTGGGGCGGCGCTGCACCCGGCTGAGGAAGAGCGCGAAGACCGGCGGGTGCTGCTGGAGCAGCTCCAGCCGTCCGCCGTCCGCCTCCGCCAGGTCGCGGGCGACGGCCAGTCCGATGCCGGTGGAGTTGCGCCCGCTGATGGTCCGCTCGAAGATCCGCGCGCCCAGGTCGGCGGGGACGCCCGGCCCCTCGTCGGTGACCTCGATCACGGCCTGGTTGCCGGTGACGCGCGTGCGTACGGCGACGGTGCCGCCGCCGTGCATCAGGGAGTTCTCGATCAGCGCGGCGAGCACCTGGGCGACGGCCCCCGGGGTGCCGACCGCCCGCATGCCCTGGCGGCCCGAGCAGACGATCGCCCGGCCCATGCTCCGGTAGACCGGCTTCCACTCCTCCAGCTGCTGCTTGACCACCTCGTCCAGGTCGAAGGCGACGGCCGAGCCGATGCGGGGGTCGCGGGAATTCGTCAGCAGCCGCTCGACGACGTCGGTGAGCCGCTCCACCTGGGTGAGCGCGATGCTCGCCTCCTCCTTCACCGTGTCGAGGTCCTCGGCGACGGTGATCTCCTCCAGCCGCATGGAGAGCGCGGTGAGGGGCGTGCGGAGCTGGTGCGAGGCGTCCGCGGCGAGCCGGCGCTCGGCGGTGAGCATCCGCGCGATCCGCTCGGCGGACGCGTCGAGGACGTCGGCGACGCGGTCGAGCTCGGGGACGGAGTACCGCTTGTGGCGGGGGCGCGGATCGCCGGAGCCGAGGCGTTCGGCGGTCTCCGCGAGGTCGGTGAGGGGGGAGGCGAGCCGATTGGCCTGGCGTACGGCGAGGAGTACGGCGGCGATGACGGCGAGCAGGGCGACCGCGCCGATGATCAGGAGGGTGCGGCCGACCTCGCGGGTGACGGAGGAGCGCGACTCCTCGACGGTGACGGTCTCGTCGCGCTCGCCCTCGGCGACGCCTCGGATGACGCTGCCGGTGGGCCGCTCGCCGATCTCGATCGAGGGGCGGCCGGGGATCTCGATGAGGGCGTACCGCTTGGCGCCGCTCTGCTCGGCGAGGATGTCGGGGTTGACGGGCTCGCCGCCGATGAGCCGGCTGTCGACGATGCTGACGAGGCGCAGGGCCTCGGAGTCCACGCTCTCCTGCGCGCTGCTGCTGATCGTGCGGGTCTCGACGAGGACGAGGGAGACCCCGAAGACGGCGATGACGACGAGCACGACGGCGAGGGTGGAGTTGATCAATCGTCGACGCAAGGGTGCGGCCCTCCGGCAGCTCGGGGTGTGGGGGTCTGCCCGCCTTCGAGGGTAGGCCGCGCGATTCGGCAGAGCGTCACTGTGTGGACGCGCAGGGGGTGGACCTGGGCGGGCGGGCTGGACCTGGGTGGGCGGGGGCTGTGGTCGTAGCTGCCGCGAGTGGGGCGGCGTGGGCTCTCGCGGCTACGGGCCCGCGGTGAACGGACTCGCGCGGGCGCGGGCTGCCGTGCGGAGCCGCACAGTGCTGGACGTGCGCGGGCGCTGGCCGGCACGGGCGCAGACCGCCGCGAGTACCTGTGCGGGTGGCCCGCGGGGCTCTGCCCCGGACCCCGCGCCTCAAACTCCCCCAGACTTCGTCCGGGGGGACCCCCATGGGGCTGATTTGGGCCGGCACGCTGTGGACCTGCGCGGGCGCAGGCCCGTGCCGTACGAGCCGCGCGGTGCGCACCCAGGGAACCCTGCCGCGCGTACCCGCACACCGTGGACCCGCACAGGCCCGGACCCCGCTGCCCGTGCAGACCCGGGGAACCCTCCGCCGCGCCCAAGAGCCTCTAGCGCAGGCGCGAGCCAGCTGCCCGCCCCCGGCCTCAGCTCTTCTCGAAGCGGAAACCGACGCCTCGTACCGTCGCGATGTACCTCGGGTTCGCCGCGTCGTCGCCGAGCTTCTTGCGCAGCCACGAGATGTGCATGTCCAGCGTCTTGGTCGACGACCACCAGGTCGTGTCCCACACCTCGCGCATCAGCTGGTCCCGCGTCACCACCCGTCCCGCGTCCCGGACCAGCACCCGCAGCAGGTCGAACTCCTTCGCCGTCAGCTGGAGCTCCTCCTCGCCCATCCACGCGCGGTGCGACTCGACGTCGATGCGCACGCCGTGCGTCGAGGGCGCCGGGACGGGCTCCGCGGAGCCGCGGCGGAGCAGCGCCCGTACCCGCGCCAGCAGTTCGGCCAGGCGGAACGGCTTGGTGACGTAGTCGTCGGCGCCGGCGTCCAGGCCGACCACCGTGTCCACCTCGTCCGCACGGGCCGTCAGCACCAGGATCGGGATCGTGTGGCCCTCGGAGCGGAGGCGTCGGGCGACCTCCAGGCCGTCCATCCCCGGGAGCCCCAGGTCCAGTACGACCAGGTCGACTCCACCGGCGAGCCCTGCGTCCAACGCGCTCGGGCCGTCCTCGCGCACCTCGACGTCGTAGCCCTCCCGGCGCAGTGCGCGAGCCAGCGGCTCCGAGATGGATGCGTCGTCCTCGGCGAGCAGTACACGGGTCATGGGGTGATGGTAGTCCGCGCGGGGTACACCCTGGAGCGTGATCGACAAGCCCTGCGACTTGGCGATGAGATCCTGTCTACGACCTTCGATTCAGGGCAGACGGTTCCCTGAACACCTATGATCCATTTCACAAGTCCTTCCATATGCCGCACTGTCGTGGCGTATGGTGTCGAGGCGCCTGTAGTGCTACACGCGACCTTTGGCCCGTTTTGACGAGCCAAGGGTCTCTTTTCTGCGCAAGACTGGCTCGCCAGTCTTGGTGATCGTGAACGACCTATAGGCCGGGCCCCGCACGCGACGCCGCGGGCGGGGCGTGGATCCCGGTGCGGTCCTGTCCTCGCCTCCGGCTCATACGGAGGAGCCCCTCAGGGTGGGGTCGTGGGGCAGAGCACGCCGGTGTCGGCTACCCCCACCGGGCGCGTACCGCTCACAAGGCGCCGCGTCCCGAGCGAGCAAGGATCGACCATGGCGTCCAGCCTGACGAAGGACTCGGCCAGCACTGCTGGTTCGGAGAAGACCTTCCTCGGCCACCCCCGCGGTATGGCCACCCTCTTCATGACGGAGATGTGGGAGCGCTTCTCCTGGTACGGGATGCGCGCCATCCTCACGCTGTACCTGGTGGCCGCCGTCCTCGACGGACCGCTCGAGGACCGCAAGGTTCTCGCCGCCTCGATCTACGGCGTCTACAACGCCGTCGTCTACATGGCCGCCATGCCCGGCGGCTGGGTCGCGGACCGCCTCTGGGGCGCCCGCAAGGCAGTTCTCGTCGGCGGCGTCATCATCGCGCTCGGCCACTACACGCTGGCGATCCCGAGCAACGCCGCCTTCTTCGTCGGCCTCGCGCTGATCGCCGTCGGCACGGGTCTGCTGAAGCCGAACGTCTCCGTGATGGTCGGCGGCCTCTACGACGGCCAGCCCAGCGCCCGCCGCGACGCCGGCTTCACGCTCTTCTACATGGCGATCAACATCGGCGCCATGTTCGCGCCGCTGATCGTCGGCTTCCTCGGCGAGAACGTCAACTGGCACCTCGGCTTCGCCGCCGCCGGCGTCGGCATGACGATGGCCGTCGTCCAGTACGTCCTCGGCGGCCGCCACCTCGGCGACGTCGGCAAGGAGCCGGCCAAGCCCGCCTCGGCCGAGGAGAAGCGCTCGGTCCTGCGCAAGGTCCTGCTGTGGGCCGGCATCGCCGTCGCCGCGCTGGCGATCGACATCGCCGCGGGCACCTACGACATAGAGCACATCGTCAACCTGCTCGCCGTCCTCGGCGTGGTCGTGCCGATCGTCTACTTCGTCGCGATCTTCCGCAACCCGGCGCTCAGCGCCGAGGACCGGCCGAAGATCAAGGCGTACGTGTGGTTCTTCGTGACCGCCGTGCTCTTCTGGATGATCTACGACCAGTCCGGCTCGCTGCTGACGCTCTTCGCCGACGAGAAGACCGACCGCATGATCGGCGGCTGGGAGTTCCCGGCCTCCTGGTACCAGTCGGTCAACCCGATGATGGTCATCGTCCTGGCGCCGATCTTCGCCACGCTGTGGGTCTGGCTGGCCAAGCGCAACCGCGAGCCCAGCACCCCGATGAAGTTCGCCCTGGCGATGCTCCTCATCGGCGGCTCCTTCGCCATCATGGGCCTCGCCGGCGCCGCGGCCGCGAACAGCGAGACCGGCAAGGTCACCGTCTTCTGGCTGCTGAGCGTCTACCTCGTCCAGACCATCGGCGAGATGTGCCTGTCGCCGGTGGGCCTGTCCCTGTCGACGAAGCTGGCCCCCAAGCTGTTCGTCGGCCAGATCATGGGCCTGTGGTTCCTCGCCAGCGCGACCGGCAACGCCCTGAACGGGTGGACCACCAAGCTCAACGCCCCGCTGGGCGACGCCGTGTACTACACGATGTGGGCGGTCGTCGCCGTCGCGGCCGGCTTCGCCTTCATGACCGCGGGCAAGCAGATCCGCGCGCTCATGGGCGGCGTGAAGTAACTCCCGCGCGCCGTCCGGCGCGCGAACGGCGGAGGGCCGGCACGAAGAGATCTCTTCGTGCCG
>NZ_JBFAYB010000069.1:0-47947 GCF_040681075.1 Streptomyces sp. NPDC051907
GCGCTCCAGGAGGTGGCGCAGCCGATGGTCGACGGTCGGCGCGTACGAGGGCTCCTCCTCCAGCCCGGGCGGGCAGTGCCAGGCGTCGGCCGGCCCCGAGACGCACTCCCGGGGGCGGACCAGGTCCGCCTCGGCGGCGAACGCCTCTATCACCCGGTCCAGTTGGTCGACGGTGTGGCTGGCCATGAAGCTCGTGCGCAGCCGGGGCGAGGCGGCGGGCGGCAGGACCGGGTTCACATAGACGCCGCGCTCGATCAGCCGGTGGTAGGCGGCGAGGGTCTCCATCGCGCCGGCGGTCGGCACGGGGATGATCGGCGTGGTGCTGTGGCCGGTCTGGACGCCGGCCTGCGCGAGGCCCCTTCGTACGTAGTCGGCGTTGGCCTGTAAGGAGACGACGAGTTCGGGCTCCGAGCGCAGGACGCGCAGCGCGGCGAGCGCGGCGGCCGTGTCGGCCGGCGTCATCGCCGCGCTGAACATGAGGCTGCGGGCGTGGTGCTTGAGGTAGTGGATCGCCTCCTCGCTGCCGGCGACCGCGCCGCCGAGGGAGGCGAGCGACTTGCTGAAGGTGACGGTGATCAGGTCGACCTGGTCGGTGAGCCCGAAGTGGGCGGCGGTGCCGCGGCCGTCGGCGAGCACGCCGAGGCCGTGAGCGTCGTCCACGACCAGGCGGGCGCCGTAGCGCCGGCAGACGGCGGATATCGCGGGCAGGTCGCAGACGTCGCCCTCCATGGAGTACACGCCGTCGACCACGACGAGCCGCGGCGCGTGGTCGGGCAGCCGCTCCAGCGCCTGGGCCAGCGCGGCGGGGTCGTTGTGCGGGACGCGGCGGACCTTGGCGCCGCTGAGGCGGCAGCCGTCGACGAGGGAGGCGTGCGCGTCCTTGTCGATCAGGACGTAGTCCCGGGGGGTCAGCAGCGCGGTGAGCACGCCGAGGTTGGTCTGGTAGCCGGTGGACATCACCAGCGCCGCGGGCTTGCCCAGGAAGCGGGCGAGCTCCTCCTCCAGCTGGTGGTGGAGGTCGATGTTGCCGTTGAGGAAGCGGGAGCCGGTGCAGGAGGTGCCGTAGGCGTCGAGCGCGTCGCGGGCCGCGGCTCGTACGCGCGGGTCGGCGGTCAGGCCGAGGTAGTTGTTGGAGCCGCACATGATCAGCTCGCGGCCGGCGCGCCGTACGGTCGTGCCCTCGTGGCCGTCGAGCGGCAGGAAGTAGGGGTAGAGGCCCGCCCCGATCAGCTCGGTCGCCGCGGTGAACGCGGCGAAGCGAGAGAATACGTCATTCTGCGCTGTACGGACCGTATGAACCGTGTTCTCTGTTATCGCATTCACGAAGAATTCCCCTAGCAGCTGGAATGCGCGCGCGACTGGGCCGGCCGTGTCGCGACCGGAATTTCCCGCGCGAAAAGGAGCGGTCCACGCAGTGAGAAATCAGCGCCTGGCGCATTCGCTCGCCCGATAGGTATTCCTGGCAGGCGGGAGGGAATGACGGGACGCAGGAGCGGATGACGAGAGTCGCGTGAGCCGAGAGAGGATCCACATCGCCGGACGGTGGATCCATAGGTCGCCGTTGACCTGGGGCAGCCCGGCGCGCCGGTCGTCAACGACCGCGCCGGCGCACGACTGCGGGACGCACCGCGGGGGCAGGGGCTGGGGGCGTGGTGCTGCGGGCCCCTGCGGCCCGGTGATGTTCGGTGCGGAGTCTAAGGTGTCAGTTTATTGGCCATTCAAATCCCCCGATCGACAAACTGATGATGATCCACTTCAACAGCAGACCGAATTAGGCGAGTGGACCGTAACCAGTTCCGGCCATTCATGTCAACCAAACCCTTGACAGCACTCCGCCAATCCACCTGGATTTAACAGTTCCGCTTTCTCGGCGGCGATCAGGCTCGGTCGGCAGGCCCTGCGAGGATGATGCTACGCTGCATTCGACCGTCCAGACGGTCGGTTTAGTTCGCCGGTACGGAAGAGACAGGTGGGACAGTGCGCGATCGGCTCCTCGACGCGGTGGAACGGCTGCTGGTGAAGGGCGGCGTGGACGCCGTCCGGCTGGACGCCGTGGCATCGGAGGCGGGGGTGAGCAAGGGCGGTCTGCTGCACCACTTCCCGAGCAAGCACGCCCTGGTGGAGGGCGTCGTCCAGCGGCTGGTGGACCGGTTCGAGGCGGTGCTGCCGGACCCCGGCGCGCCGCCGGGCGCCTACACCCGGGCCTGGCTCGACGCGTCGATCCCGGCCGCGGCCCCCGAGGAGGGCGACGAGCTGCCCGACGAGGTCCCTGTCGCCCTGCTCGCGGCGGCGGGAGGGCCCGAGGTGCTCGACGTGCTGCGGCGCCACTACCGCCGCTGGCAGGAGCGGCTGGAAGCGGACGGGCTGGCGCCGGGCGTGAGCTCGCTGGTGCGGATGGCGGTGGACGGCTGGTGGACCGCGCGTCTGCTCGGGCTCGCGGCGCCGCGCGGCGCGTCCCATGAGCAGCTCCGCGAGCTGGTGAGCCGGCTGATCGACGAGTCCGCCGCCCCAGCCGCCGACCCGGACGCCGCCCCCGGCACGCCCCCCGACACGCGCCGGTTCGCGGACCCTGACACGGGCCGTGTGGGACAGGATGGCGGCCAGGACACCGAACGAGGCGGCCTCGACGTCGGCCCGGACATCGGCCCCGGCGCCGAGCGGGCCGCCGGCGGGCGCGGCGAGGCAAGCGGGGAGACCGTCTGATGGGCATCGTTCTGGTCGCGGGCGCGATCGTCTCCGAGGTGATCGCCACGCTGGCGCTGCGCGCCTCCCACGGGCTGAGCCGCCTCGGCCCGAGCCTGCTGGTGGTGGCCGGCTATGCGACGGCGTTCGTGCTGCTGGCGCAGGCGCTCAAGACCCTCAACGTCGGCCCGGTGTACGCCATCTGGTCGGGCGTGGGCACCGTCGGCGCGTTCCTCGGCGGGGTCTTCCTCTTCGACGAGCCGGTGCGTCCGGCGACGATCGTCGGGGTGGTGCTCGTCGTGGTCGGCGTGGCCGTGATGTACCTCGGCGGCGGGATGGAGCACTGACGATGAGCCGCGCCGCGAAGGACGCCGAAGCGCCGAAGGGGGCGCAAGGGACACTGAAGGCACAGAAAGCGCAGGGGTCACAGAAGGCACAGGAGGCACAGCCGCCGAAGGAGACGGGCCTGCGCCTGGTCAAGGGGGCCATGCTCGTCACCGACGTCGCCTTCCTCCTCTACTGGACCGCCTCGCTCCTCGTCCTCATCCCCGCCCAGTACGCGTACAAGGACTACGACGACCCGGTGATGAGCGACTGGAACTATTCCTTCCTGCCGCTCGACATCGCCGCCAGCGCGACCGGTCTCGCCTCCCTCGTCCTCGCCCGCGGCGGCTGCGGCGCGGCCCTGCTCGCCCGGCGCCGGCTGGCCTGGCGCCCGCTGATGCTCGTCTCGCTCACCCTCACCAGCACCGCCGGGCTCCAGGCGGTGGTCTTCTGGGCGCTGCGCGGCGACTGGTCCCTCAGCTGGTGGATCCCCAACCTCTTCCTGCTGCTCTTCCCCGTCCCCGCGATCGTGCTGCTGGTGCGGCAGGACGCCCGCCCGTCGGGGCGCCCCGACGATCCGGCGCGCTCCCCCGCCTCCCGGAGCTCCGACGCGGTGGGCCTACAGTCGCCTCGGTGAGACGCAGACACCGCGGCGCCCCGCCCTCGCCGCTCCCCCAGCGCGACGGCATCGACCCCGTGCGGGTGCGCCTGCCCGCGGATCCGGACGGCGCCTGGGCCACGGTCGGCGACCACTTCGCGGCGCGGTACGGCCAGGCGGTGGGGGCTAAGAGGCTGGACGCCATGTTCCGGGAGGGGCGCGTCGTCTCCCTGGAGGGGGCGGTCGCCGCCGACGAGCCGTACGCCGAGGGGCGCTGTCTCTGGTTCCACCGGGACTTCGCCCCCGAGGAGCGGGTCCCCTTCGAGGTGGGGATCGTGTACCGCGACGAGCGCGTCCTAGTCGCCGACAAGCCGCACTTCCTGGCCACCACCCCGCGCGGCGGCCATATCACCGAGACGGCTCTGGCCCGGCTGCGCCGGGATCTGGGGCTGCCCGAGCTCCAGCCCGCGCACCGGCTGGACCGGCTGACGGCGGGGCTCGCGCTCTTCGTCGTACGGCCCGAGGACCGGGGCGCGTACCAGACGCTGTTCCGGGACCGTCTGGTGCGCAAGGAGTACGAGGCGGTGGCCGCGTACGACCCGGCCGTGGCGCTGCCCAGGACCGTGCGCAGCCGGATCGTCAAGGAGCGCGGGGTGCTGGCCGCCCGGGAGGAGCCCGGCGAGCCCAACAGCGAGAGCCGGATCGAGCTGGTCGAGCACCGGGGCCCTCTCGGCCGGTACCGGCTGCTGCCGGCCACCGGCCGCACCCACCAGCTGCGGGTCCATATGAACAGCCTGGGGCTGCCGCTCCTGGACGACCCGCTCTATCCGGTCGTCCAGGAGCGGCGCGCCGACGACTACTCCCGCCCGCTCCAGCTCCTGGCGAAGGTCCTGGAGTTCGCCGATCCGGCGACGGGCGAGCCGCGCCGCTTCGAGAGCGGGCTGCGGCTCGCTCAGTGGCCGCGCTGAATCCACTCCTGAAGATGCGGCGCCTCGTCGCCGATGGTGGTCGCGTCTCCGTGGCCGGTCCGCACCGCCGTCTCGGGCGGCAGGGCGAGCAGCCGGTCGCGGATCGAGTCGATGATCGTCGGGAAGTGGGAGAAGGACCGTCCGGTCGCGCCGGGGCCGCCCTGGAAGAGGGTGTCGCCGGTGAAGACCGTGGACAGCTCGGGGGCGTACAGACAGACCGCGCCCGGCGCGTGCCCCGGCGTGTGCAGCACGGTGAGCGTGATCCCGCCGACGGTCAGGCGCTGGCCGTCGGCCAGTTCGCCGTCGGGGGCGCGCTCGGGGTGCGTCTGCTTCCACAGCGGCAGATCGTCGGGGTGGAGCAGGATCGGCGCGCCGGTGGCGGCCGCGAGCGCCGGGGCCGCGTCGATGTGGTCGTTGTGGGCATGGGTGCACACGATGGCGCGCAGGGTGCGTCCGTCCAGCGCCGCCTCGATGGCCGGGGCGTCGTGGGCGGCGTCCACGACGATCGCCTCCTGGTCGTCGCCCACGATCCAGACGTTGTTGTCGACCTCCCAGCTTCCGCCGTCGAGCGTGAACACGCCGGAGGTGACGAGGCGGTCGATGCGGGCCGCCATCAGAGCTCGACCACCGAGCGGAGCACATCGCCTTCGTGCATCCGGGCGAAGGCCTTCTCCACGTCGCCCAGCCCGATCGTCTCGGTGACGAACGCGGCCAGGTCGATACGGCCCTGCTGGTGCAGGTCGATCAGCATCGGGAAGTCCCGGGACGGCAGACAGTCGCCGTACCAGGAGGACTTGAGCGCGCCGCCGCGGCCGAAGACGTCCAGCAGCGGGAGCTCCAGCTGCATCTCGGGGGTGGGCACGCCGACGAGGACGACCGTGCCGGCCAGGTCACGGGCGTAGAAGGCCTGCTTGTACGTCTCCGGGCGGCCGACCGCCTCGATGACGACGTCCGCGCCGAAGCCGCCGGTGAGCTCGCGGATCGCCTCGACGGGGTCGGTGGAACGGGAGTTGACGGTGTGGGTCGCGCCCATCGTCTTGGCCGTCTCGAGCTTCCGGTCGTCGATGTCGACGGCGATGACGCGGGCCGCTCCGGCCAGCCGCGCGCCGACGACGGCCGCGTCGCCGACGCCGCCGCAGCCGATGACGGCGACGGTGTCGCCGCGGCCGACCTGGCCGGTGTTGACGGCCGCGCCGATGCCGGCCATGACCCCGCAGCCCAGCAGGCCGGCGACGGCCGGGGAGACCGACGGGTCGACCTTGGTGCACTGCCCCGCGGCGACCAGGGTCTTCTCGGCGAAGGCCCCGATGCCGAGCGCCGGCGAGAGCTCCGTGCCGTCGAGGAGGGTCATCTTCTGCCGCGCGTTGTGGGTGTCGAAGCAGTACTGCGGCCGGCCGCGCCGACAGGCACGGCAGCGGCCGCACACCGCACGCCAGTTGAGGACGACGAAGTCACCGGGCTCGACCTCGGTGACGCCCGCGCCGACGGACTCCACCACTCCGGCCGCCTCATGGCCGAGAAGGAACGGGAAGTCGTCGTTGATCCCGCCCTGCTTGTAGTGCAGATCGGTGTGGCAGACGCCGCACGCCTGCACCTTCACCACGGCCTCGCCGGGTCCTGGATCGGGGACCACGATCGTCTCGACGCGTACCGGCTCGTTCTTCCCTGGCGCGATCACGCCCTGCACCTGCTGCGACATCGCAGTACCTGCCCTTCTCGGCCTCTTCGCACATGAAGTCGACCACCACTATGGCCTGTCACGGCGGCGCGCCGCGATGGCGTGTTTCTACGCTGCCCACCGGGGCGTACGGGATGATTTCGGCCAGACGCCTCGCAACGGGCAACTCCGGCACTCGCAGGGGTGTCTCCTCGGGTGCAGGACCAATGATCGAGCACGACGGTACGGGGGAAGTACGTTGACCGAGATCATCGACCGCACGACCGACCACACCACCCATGACACCACTGGCTCGACGACGCAGGACACGGCCGACGGCACGGCCCGGGAGAGCGCCGTCGCGGCGCCGGAGGCCCTGGCCGAGGCCGGCGGGCTGACGCCGTACGCCGACCCGCTGACGGTTCCGCCGGTGCTGCGCCCCGACGTGCCGGACGTGACCCAGGAGATCGAGATCGCGCTGCGCCCCACCTGGGCGCGGCTGCACTCGCAGCTGCCGCCGACCCTGATGTGGGGGTACGACGGCGTGGTCCCCGGCCCGACCATCGAGGTGCGGCGCGGCCGGCGCATCCGGATCGCCTGGACCAACCGGATCCCGCCGGGCAGCGAGTACCCCGTCACGGCGGTCGAGGTGGGCCCAGTGCCGCCGGGCCGGCCGCTGCCGCACAACCGGCCAGGCCGCGAAGGCGTCGAGCCGAACAAGGACGTGGCGGCGCTGCCCGCCTGGTCGGTGACGCATCTGCACGGCGCGCAGACCGGCGGAGGCAACGACGGCTGGGCGGACAACGCGGTGACCTGCGGCGACGCACAGCTGTCGGAGTATCCGAACGACCACCAGGCCGTGCAGTGGTGGTACCACGACCACGCCATGAACATCACCCGGTGGAACGTCTACGCGGGTCTGGTCGGCACGTATCTGGTGCGGGACGACGAGGAGGACGCCCTCCGCCTCCCGTCCGGGGACCGGGAGCTGCCGCTGATCCTCGCCGACCGCAATCTGGACACGGACGAGGACGGGCGGCTCAACGGGCGGCTGCTGCACAAGACGACTGTGCTGATCGCCAGCCACCCGGAGACGGGCAAGCCGGTGACGCTGCCCTTCCTCGGCCCGTACTCCACGGTGAACGGGACGATCTGGCCGCATCTCGACGTCGACGACGCCTGGTACCGGTTCCGGCTGGTGAACGCCTCCAACGCGCGGACCTACAACCTGGTGCTGGTCGACGAGGACGACAACCCGGTGCCCGGCGTGGTGCACCAGATCGGCAGCGACGGCGGGCTGCTGCCGCGCCCGGCGCCCGCGGACTTCACGGGCGGGCAGCCGCTGACCATCGCCCCGGCCGAGCGCTTCGATCTGCTCGTCGACTTCCGGGCGCTGGCCGGGAAGCGGCTGCGGCTGGTCAACAAGGGCCGCAACGAGCGGCCGGGCGTGCCGGACCTCGCGGACAGCGTCCCGTGTCCGCAGGTGATGGAGTTCCGGGTGCGCGAGAGCGGGCAGCGGGACGACTTCGTGCTGCCCGAGGTGCTGTCCGGGTCCTTCCGCCGCTTCGACCACGGCCAAGTGGACCACGGGCACCGGCTGATCGTGCTCACTCCGCCCGGGACGGTCGGGGGCGGCGGGCACCCCGAGATCTGGGAGATGAAGGAGCTCGAGCACGTCGACGTCCAGCTCCCGGCGGAGGGCGTGATCCAGGTCCAGGGCGCGGACGGCAGGGTCCGCACCTACCGGCGCACGGCGCGCACCTTCAACGACGGCTTGGGCATCACCATCGGCGAGGGCGCCTACGAGCAGTGGTCCTTCCTCAATCTGGGCGCTCCCATGCATCCGATGCACATCCATCTCGCGGACTTCCAGGTGGTGGCGCGGGAGGCGTACCAGGTCGGCGGCTTCGACCCGGCGCTCGGCGGGACCCGCAGCCCCGTCGTGCACGACCCGGGCCGGAAGATCCCCGTCCCGCCGAACGAGCAGGGCTGGAAGGACGTCTTCCGGGTGACCTCGGCGGAGCTGGTGAAGGTGATGGGCCGGTTCGACGGGGCGCACGGCCGGTTCATGTACCACTGCCATCTGCTGGAGCACGAGGACATGGGGATGATGCGGCCGTTCGTGGTGATGCCCAAGGAGGCGCTGAAGTTCGACCACGGCGCGGGCCACGGTCCGCACCACTGACGCCGCAAATGGGCAGGGCCCCCGCGGGATGTCTCCCGTGGGGGCCCTGCCCTCAGGCGTGCGGCCGTCAGGCGTGTGCGGCCGTCGGGCGCAGGCGCGCGTGCGTCACCCGGCCTTGCGCTCGGCCTCCGTCTGCGCGACGCGCTTGCGCACGAGGAACCAGCCGCCGACCAGCGCGGCCGCGATGAGCGGCAGACAGTTGACGGTCTTGCGGCTGATGTCGCCGTCCATCCACATCAGGCCCAGGACCGAGGCCAGGAAGACCATCGTGGCGATCTGGGTGTACGGGGCCCAGGGCAGCTGGTAGGAGGGGCGGGTGACCCGGCCGTCCTTGGAGCGGTGCCAGAACAGCAGCGAGCAGAGCATGATCATGCCCCAGGTGCCGATGATCCCGATGGAGGCGAAGTTCAGCACGAGCTCGAACGCCTCGCCCGGCATGACGTAGTTCAGGACCACGCCGAGGACGCCGAAGCCCGCGGTGAGCAGGATGCCGCCGTAGGGGACGCCGCCCTTGTTCATCACGCCGGTGAACTTGGGCGCGGAGCCGGACATCGACATCGAGCGCAGGATGCGGCCGGTCGAGTACAGGCCGGAGTTCAGGCTGGACAGGGCCGCGGTGAGCACGACCAGGTTCATCACGTCCGCCGCGCCGGGGATGCCGAGCTTGGCGAAGACGGTGACGAAGGGGCTCTGGTCGCCGGAGTACGCGGTGTACGGCAGCAGGAGCGCGAGGAGCACGACCGAGCCGACGTAGAAGAGGCCGACGCGCCACATGATCGAGTTGACGGCCTTCGGCATGATCTTCTCGGGGTTCTCGGTCTCGCCGGCGGCGACGCCGCACAGCTCGACGGAGGCGTAGGCGAAGACGACGCCCTGGATCAGCAGCAGCATCGGCATGACGCCGCTCGGGAAGATGCCGCCGTTGTCGGTGATGGTGGACAGGCCCGGGGTGTGGCCGCCGATGTCGTGCGAGGTCGCGACGAGGTAGATGCCGATGAGCATGAAGATGACCAGCGCGCCGACCTTGATGATCGCGAACCAGAACTCCATCTCGCCGAAGTACTTCACCGAGATGAGGTTGGCGGTGAGGACCACGGCGAGCGCGATGAGGGCGAGCACCCACTGCGGGATGTCGCTGAAGGCCGACCAGTAGTGCGCGAACACCGCGGCGGCCGTGATGTCGGCGATGGCGGTCGTCGACCAGTTGAGGAAGTACAGCCAGCCGGCCGCGAAGGCGCCCTTCTCGCCCATGAACTCACGGGCGTAGGAGACGAAGGCGCCGGAGGAGGGCCGGTAGAGGACCAGCTCGCCGAGCGCGCGCACGACGAAGAAGGCGAAGACGCCGCAGACCGCGTAGGCGATGAACAGCGAGGGGCCGGCGTTGGCCATGCGGCCGCCGGCGCCGAGGAAGAGTCCCGTACCGATGGCGCCGCCGATGGCGATCATGTTGATGTGCCGCGACTTGAGGTCCTTGCGGTACCCGGCGTCACCGGCGTCTACGTGGGGGGAGCTCGTCGCCGGGGCTTCGGCGACAGGCGTGTCGGCCGCAGACATGGTGCGGTCACTCATGGAGATGTTCGCCTTCGTGAGGGGGTGTGCGGTACCCGGCCATCGCCGGCGGCCTTCCCAGCGGTGCGGAAGACAGTCACCGCGGCTCGGCCTCTGGGCATAGAAGGCCCGAGGGCTCATAGTCGGGGCAACCCTGGGATTTTGGCAGTGGCCAACCTCACTCAGACATAGATCTGAGGTATTTCAGAGGTTTCGACAATGCGAACCAAGGGTGCCATGATCCTCAGGGAGCGAGCACATCCAGCTCCTGGAGGGCCCCCACGGCGATCTCGCGCGTGAGCTTCTCGGCCCGCTCGGCATCGCCTTCGCGAATGGCCTCGGCCACCTGGACGTGCAGGGTGACGGCCGCCGGATCGGGGTCGTGGAACATCACCTGGTGGTGGGTGCGGCCGGTGAGGACCTCGGCCACCACGTCGCCGAGCCGGGCGAACATCTCGTTGCCCGACGCGTTGAGCACCACCCGGTGGAAGGCGACGTCGTGCCGGAGGTACCCCTCCAACTGGTGGCCGCGCGAGGTCGCGACCATGCCCAGGGCCTCCTGGGTGAGGGCGGCGCACTGCTCGGGCGTGGCGTGCACGGCGGCCAGGCCCGCGGCGACCGGCTCGATCGCGGAGCGGAGCACGGTCAGCGAGCGCAGCTGGCGGGGGCGGTCCGCGCCGGCCAGCCGCCAGCGGATGACCCGCGGGTCGTAGACGTTCCACTCCTCGGCGGGGCGGACCCTCACGCCGACCCGGCGGCGGGACTCGACCAGGTGCATCGACTCCAGGACCCTGACCACTTCGCGTACGACGGTGCGCGAGACGTCGAAGCGCTGGGCCACCTCGTCCGTGCGCACCACGCTCCCCGTCGGGTACTCGCCCGCGGTGATCGCGAGGCCGAGCGTGTCCAGCACATGGGTATGGAGCCCCCGGCCCTCTGTGGTCATGGAGCAAGCCTACGGGGCGGGTTGCGCGAACAAAAAGTATGACGTTTATGTCTCGGCCTCTTGAATACGTCGCACCTAATGCGTTTCAGTAGCGCGACCGAACGATGTCGACGAAGACAGCGCAGACAGCGAGGCATCCACATGAGCACCCCCCACGTCGTCGTGGTGATGGGCGTCGCAGGCACGGGCAAGACCACCGTCGGGCCCCTGCTCGCCGCCGCACTGGGCGTCCCGTACGCCGAGGGCGACGACTTCCATCCGCCGGCGAACATCGCGAAGATGTCGGCCGGCACCCCGCTGGAGGACGCGGACCGCTGGCCGTGGCTCGACGCTGTCGGCCAGTGGGCGCACGGACGGGCGGGGCTCGGCGGAGTGGTCTCCAGCTCCGCGCTCAAGCGGGTCTACCGCGACCGGCTGCGGGCCGCGGCCCCCGACGCCGTCTTCCTTCATCTCACCGGCGACCGCGCGCTGATCGAGCGCCGGATGTCGGAGCGCACCGGGCACTTCATGCCCGCCGCGCTGCTGGACTCGCAGTTCGCCACGCTCGAGCCGCTGCAGAGCGACGAGGCGGGCGTCCGCGTCGACGTGTCCGGCGCACCACAAGAGATCACCGAACGTGCCGTCGCCGCCCTGCGCGGGCTCGACGGCTGAGCACGAAAGCCAAGGAGCCTCCGTGACCAGTCTCAGCGTCGAGACGCTGGCAGCGGCCGCTGCCGAGCCGATCACCTCGGCGGGCAACGCTCAGCTCGGCATAGCCGTCCTCGCCGGCATAGCCGTGATCGTCCTGCTCATCACCAAGTTCAAAGTGCACGCGTTCCTGGCGCTGACGATCGGGTCGCTGGCCCTCGGCGCGTTCGCGGGCGCGCCGCTGGACAAGACGATCGTGTCGTTCAGCACCGGCCTGGGCACGACCGTGGCCGGCGTGGGCGTGCTGATCGCGCTGGGCGCGATCCTGGGCAAGCTGCTGGCGGACTCCGGCGGCGCGGACCAGATCGTCGACACGGTCCTGGCCAAGGCAGGCGAGAAGTCCATGCCGTGGGCGATGGTGCTGATCGCCTCGATCATCGGTCTGCCGCTCTTCTTCGAGGTGGGCATCGTCCTGCTGATCCCGGTGGTGCTGATGGTCGCCCAGCGGGGCGGCTACTCGCTGATGCGGATCGGCATCCCCGCGCTCGCCGGCCTCTCCGTGATGCACGGCCTGATTCCGCCGCACCCCGGGCCGCTGGTCGCGATCGACGCCATCGGGGCCGACCTGGGCGTCACGCTGGCGCTCGGACTGGTCGTCGCGGTGCCGACGGTGATCATCGCCGGTCCGGTGTTCTCCAAGTACGCGGCCCGCTGGGTGGACATCCCGGCGCCCGAGCGCATGATCCCGCAGCGCCCCTCCGAGGACCTCGTCAAGCGTCCGAGCTTCCTCGCCACGGTCGCCACCGTGCTGCTGCCGGTGGTCCTGATGATGGCCAAGGCGCTCGTCGACATCGTCGTCGACGACCCCGAGCACCAGGTCCAGAGGGTCGCCGACGTCATCGGCTCGCCGCTGATCGCGCTGCTCGCCGCCGTGATCGTGGGCATGTTCACCCTCGGCCGGGCCGCGGGCTTCACCAAGGACCGCCTCTCCTCGACCGTGGAGAAGTCCCTGGCCCCCATCGCGGGCGTGCTGCTGATCGTCGGCGCGGGCGGCGGCTTCAAGACGACGCTGATCGACATCGGCGTCGGCCAGATGATCCTGGAGTTCTCCGAGGACTGGGCGATCCCCACGCTCCTGCTGGCCTGGCTGATCGCGGTGGCGATCCGGCTGGCGACGGGCTCGGCGACGGTCGCCACGATCTCGGCGGCCGGGCTGGTGGCGCCGCTGGCCGCCGACATGTCGACCTCGCACGCGGCGCTGCTGGTGCTGGCGATCGGCGCGGGCTCGCTCTTCTTCAGCCATGTCAACGACGCCGGGTTCTGGCTGGTGAAGGAGTACTTCGGGATGAGCGTGGGCCAGACGATCAAGACCTGGTCGGTGATGGAGACCATCATCTCGGTGGTCGGCATCGTCTTCGTCCTGCTGCTCTCCCTCGTGCTGTAGGGCTCGCGCCGTACGGGACCGTTCCGTACGGCTCGTCCGGTCGGGACCCGGCGACGACGGCGGTCAGTCGTCGTCCGGGTCCCACAGCGGGTGCTCGGTGCGGGCCCAGGGGCGCTCGACCGACCCGGTCCGCATGCCGCGGCGTGCCTCCGGGTCGGCGAGCGCCATCCCGATGTGGCCGAACAGCACGATCCCCACGGCGAGCGACAGCCAGTCGTGGACGAAGGTGGCGCTGGTGCGCCACACCAGCGGGGTGAGATCCGTGAACCACATGACCAGCCCGGTTCCGAGCATCACCAAGGCCGCGCCCGCGATCCAGGCCGAGTACACCTTCTGCCCGGCGTTGAACTTGCCCGCCGGGCGCGACTCGGGCCTGCGGTCCCTGCGCCGCGCCGCCCGCAGCCAGGTCCGGTCGTGCGGGCCGAACCGGTTGAGCCTGCGCAGGTCGGCGCGGAAGGCGGGCGAGGCGAGCCCGAGCAGGAAGGGCGCCGGCAGCAGCAGCCCCGACCACTGGTGCAGGGTGACCACCAGATAGCGGCGGCCGACGAGTTCGGCGATCTGCGGAACGTACAGCGCGGCGGCGGTGGCCACGCAGAGCAGCATCAGCGCGGCGGTGGTCCGGTGCACCCAGCGCTCGGCGCGGCTGAACCGCCGCACCCGCGCGGGCTGTTCAGACCGTGGGGGTGTCGCTGCGGCCATTGGACCTGCCGACCCAGGCGTCGACGTCATATCCCCGCTCCTCCCAGTAGCCGGGCTGGACGTCGGAGGTGACGGTGATCCCGGAGAGCCATTTCGCCGACTTGTAGAAGTACATGGGCGCCACATAGAGCCGGACCGGGCCGCCGTGGGAGTGGCTGACCGGCTTGTCCTGCATCCGCAGGGCGACGAGCACGTCGTCGCGGCGCGCCTGCGGAAGGGTGAGGCTCTCGCTGTAGACGCCGTCGAAGCAGGTGAACCGGATCGCCTTGCCCTCCGGGCGTACGCCGGCGGCGTCCAGCAGCAGGGACAGCTTGACGCCCGAGAAGGGCGTGTCGGGGACCCGCCAGCCGGTGACGCACTGGACGTCCCGGACGACGCGCGTCTGCGGGAGCTCGCGGAGCGCGTCGAGGGTGTACGTCTTCGGGCGGTCGACCAGCCCGTCGACGGTCAGCCGGTAGGTCTGCTCGCTCTTGCGGGGGACGGAGGAGGCGACGGAGTAGTAGCGGAAGCCGCCGCCGTTGGGCAGCAGACCGGTCAGACCGGTGGGGTCCTTGTCGGCGGCCGCGCCGAGGAACGACTCGAGCCCGCGCTGAAGATAGGGCGCGGCGGCGACGCCGGCCGCGCCGAGGCCCAGCATCGACAGCACCAGGCGCCGCCCGACGGGCGAGCCCTCCGTGTCCGAGTGGTGTGTGCTCACCCCTCGATTCGAACACCACGGGGGCTCGGAAGCCAGGGAAGGGGGAGTGACGTCAGACTTCCGTCACACATCGTCGCTGCACATGGCCGCTAGCCGACCGCCTTCGCCGCGGCCCGCCCCGCCGCGCGCCCGGAGAAGATGCAGCCGCCCAGGAACGTGCCCTCCAGCGAGCGGTACCCGTGCACCCCTCCCCCGCCGAAGCCCGCCGCCTCGCCCGCCGCGTACAGCCCGGGCAGCGGCTCGCCGTCCTCCTGGAGCACCCGCGAGGACAGGTCCGTCTCCAGTCCGCCGAGCGACTTGCGGGTGAGGATGTTCAGCCGTACGGCGATGAGCGGACCGGCCGCCGGGTCGAGGATGCGGTGCGGCGGGGCGGTGCGGATCAGCTTGTCCCCGATGTAGTTGCGGGCCCCGCGGATCGCGGTGACCTGGAGGTCCTTGGTGAACGGGTTCCTGATCTCCCGGTCCCGCGCGGTGATCTCCCGCCGCAGCTCCGCCTCGTCGATCAGCGGCTCCTTGGTGAGCGCGTTCATCCCGCGCACCAGCGCGCCGAGGTCTTTCTCGACGACGAAGTCGACTCCGTTGTCCATGAACGCCTTCACCGGGCCCGGCACGTCGGCCCGGGCGCGTCCGAGCACGCCGCGGACGGACTTGCCCGTCAGATCGGGGTTCTGCTCGGAGCCGGAGAGCGCGAACTCCTTGCCGATGATCTTCCTGTCGAGCACGAACCAGGTGTAGTCGTAGCCGGACCGCATGATGTGCTCGAGCGTGCCGAGGGTGTCGAAGCCGGGGAAGAGCGGTACGGGCAGCCGCCTGCCGCGCGCGTCCAGCCAGAGGGAGGACGGGCCGGGCAGGATGCGGATGCCGTGCCTGGCCCAGATCGGGTTCCAGTTCTCGATGCCCTCGGTGTAGTGCCACATCCGGTCGCGGTTGATGTGGCTCGCCCCCGCGCGCTCGGCGATGCCCAGCATCAGCCCGTCGACGTGCGCGGGGACGCCGGAGAGCATCTTCTGGGGCGGGGTTCCGAGCCGCTCGGGCCACTGCGAGCGGACGAGGTCGTGGTTGCCGCCGATGCCGCCGGACGTGACGACCACCGCCTGGGCCCGGAACTCGAAGGCGCCGGCCACCTCGCGGCTGCTGCTGGCGCCGCGCGCGGACTCCGACGGCTCCAGGACCTCGCCGCTGACGGTGTCCAGCTCGCCGCCGGTGCGGCTGAGGCCGGTGACCCGGTGCCGGAACCTGAGCTGTACGAGACCGCGGGCGACGCCCTCGCGGACCCTGCGCTCGAAGGGGGCGACGACGCCGGGTCCGGTGCCCCAGGTGATGTGGAAGCGGGGCACGGAGTTGCCGTGGCCCGTGGCGTCGTACCCGCCGCGCTCGGCCCAGCCCACGACCGGGAAGAAGCGCATGCCCTGGGCGCGCAGCCAGGACCGCTTCTCGCCGGCCGCGAAGTCGACGTACGCCTCCGCCCACTCGCGCGGCCACCGGTCCTCGTCCCGGTCGAAGCCCGCGGTGCCGTACCAGTCCTGGAGCGCCAGCGCGCGGTTGTCCTTGATCCGCATCCGGCGCTGCTCGGGCGAGTCGACGAGGAACAGCCCGCCGAAGGACCAGTGCGCCTGCCCGCCGATCGACTGCTCGGGCTCCTGGTCGAGGAGGATGACGGTGCGTCCGGCGTCGACGAGCTCCGCCGTGGCCACCAGTCCGGCGAGCCCTGCCCCGATCACGATCACATCAGCGTCGTACGCCATGGTTTCCATCCTTGTCGGGGCGGGCGGAATGCGATGGCACCGATCTTCTGTACGGGGCAGTAACTAGTCAACCGTTCCCGTGCACAATGCTCGGCCGCCCCGACGCTGCGGCGCCTCAGGGCCCGGCAGGCGGCCGGTGGTTGGATGGCGGGCATGAGTGCCTCTGAGGAGATCCTGGACATCGTCGACGAGAACGACGTGGTGGTCGGCCAGGCCCCGCGCGGCGAGGCGTACGCCCGGGGGCTGCGCCACCGCTGTGTGTTCGTCCTGGCCACGGACGCGCAGGGCCGGGTCTTCGTCCACCGCCGTACGGCGACGAAGCTGGTCTTCCCCTCGCTGTACGACATGTTCGTGGGCGGGGTCGTCGGCGCGGGCGAGAGCTACGACGAGGCGGCGCTGCGGGAGGCGGAGGAGGAGCTCGGGGTGTCCGGTCTCCCCCGGCCGGTTCCGCTGTTCACGTTCCTGTACGAGAGCGAGGACGGGCGCCAGAGCTGGTGGTCGTCGGTGTACGAGGTCCGCTGCGAGCTGCCCGTGCGCCCGCAGGAGGAGGAGGTCGCCTGGCACGCCTTCCTGCCGGCGGCGGAGCTGGAGCGCCGTATCGGCGAGTGGGAGTGGGTCCCGGACGGCCTGGCGGCGTACGAGCGGCTGCGGGGGCGCGGGGCGGGCTGAGGGGGGGCGCGCAAGGCGGCGTGTGCCGGAGGCGGGCATCCGGCGGCCGTGTAGCTGGCGGCCGTGTAGCTGGCGGCGGGCATCCGGCAGCCGGGCATCCGACGACCGTGTAGTCGGCGATCAGGTAGCCGGCGGCGGGCGTCCGGCGACCGGGCATCCGGCACCGGGATCCGGTGGCGGGTGCCGACGGCCGTGTAGCCGACGGCGGGCATCCGGCGATCGGGAAGCCGGCGATCGTAGCCGGCACCGGGGATCCGGCGGCCGTGTAGCCGGCACCGGGCATCCGGCGGCCGTGTGGCCAGCAGCCGGGATCCGGGCGATCGGGTAGCCGGCACCGGGGATCCGGCGGCGGGCGTCCGGCGGCCGGGCATCCGACGACCGTGTAGTCGGCGATCAGGTAGCCGGCGGCGGGCGTCCGGCGATCGGGAAGCCGGCGATCGTAGCCAACACCGGGCATCCGGCACCGGGTAGCCGACGGCCGGGCGTCCGGTGGCCGTGTGCCGGCGGTGGGCGTCCTGCTCTCCCAGCGCAGTCGTCTGACGCATCGTCGGCGCGCGGCCGCCCTGGGCGAGGTCGCGCAGGCGGGCTCCGGGCGCTCGCCCAGGCGCCGTACGCCGGCGCGGCCTGCGGCGACGCCGCGGGTAGGGTGCGACACGTGAGCGAATTCGTACGGAGTCTGCGGCTGTGGTTCGCGCCTCAGCGGATCCGGGAGGAGGGCGCGACCCCCGACTACCGCTTCTCGCTCGCCAACGAACGGACCTTCCTCGCCTGGATCCGCACGGCTCTCGCGCTCGTCGGCGGCGGCTTCGCGGTCGATCAGTTCCTCCCCGATCTGCGCTGGGGGGTGCGGGCCGGGCTCGCGCTCGGGCTGCTGGGGGCCGGCGTGCTCTGCGCCGTGCGGGCCGTCAACCACTGGGTGCGGTGCGAGCAGGCGATGCGGCGCGGCGAGGACCTGCCGGTCTCCCGCTTCCCGACGCTGCTGGGTCTCGTGGTCGCGCTCGTCGCGGTGGCGATGGTGCTGGTCGTGCTCTTCGGCTGGGAGGTCGGGTGACGGCCGAGGCCGGCCGCCCGGAGCGCGATCCGGGCCTCCAGCCGGAGCGGACGCGCCTGGCGTGGCGCAGGACCACGCTGGCGTTCACCGTGGCGGCCGTGCTGGCGGCGCGGCAGGTGACGGGCGGCGACTTGAGCGCGGCTGGGTTCGTCGCGGTGGCGTGCAGCACGCTGGTGTGGCTGGTCTTTCTGCGGGTGGCCCACCGCAGGGTGGGGGCGCTGGGCGCCGCCGCCCGGCCGGCGGGGCTGTCGGCGCGGGCGGCGCTGGCCGCGACGGCCTGCACGATCGCGCTCGCCGGGTTCGGCGTCGCGATCGTCCTGTGACCGGCCCTTCGACGGCCTAGCCTCCCCCTCCCCCTAGCTCTCCCAGTCGACGGTGACGACGATCTTGCCGCGGGTGCGGCCCTCCGCGTTCAGCTTCTGCGCCTCGGCGGCCTCCTCGAGCGGGAAGGCCTTGTCCACGTGGACCGAGATCACGCCCTGTTCGGCGAGCTCGCCCAGCACGGCCAGGTCCGCCGCGTCCGGGCGCACCCAGCAGTAGCGGCCGCCGAGCGCGAGGACCCCGCCGTCGGCGATCGAGGCGATGCGGCCGTTGGGCTTCAGCACCTCGGCGGACGCCTGGAGCGTGTCGCCGCCGACCGTGTCGAAGGCAGCGTCGACGCCGTCGGGGGCGATCGCGCGCAGCCGGTCCACGAGGCCGTCCCCGTACTCCACCGGCTCCGCTCCGAGCCGGCGGAGCATGTCGTGGTTGCGCTCGCTCGCCGTGCCGATGACGCGGGCTCCCAGGCGCCCGGCGAGCTGGACGGCGATGGAGCCGACGCCTCCGGCCGCCGCGTGGACGAGCACTGTGTCCCCGCCGCCGACGGAGAGCGCGCGGTGCAGCACCTGGTAGGCGGTGAGGCCGGCCAGCGGCAGCCCGGCGGCCTCCTCGAAGCTCAGGTTCCGGGGCTTGCGGGCGAGGGTGCGCACGGGCGCCGCGACGTACTCGGCGAAGGTGCCGCGGGAGAGGAAGCCCTCGCGCACATAGCCCATCACCTCGTCGCCGACGGCGAACTCCGGCGCGTCGAGTCCGAGTTGGACGACGACTCCGGCGACGTCCCAGCCGGGGATCACCGGGAAGACGGGCTCGAAGAGGCCGTCGATCCAGCCCTCGCGGGCCTTCCAGTCGACCGGGTTGACGGCCGCGGCGCGCACCTTCACCAGGACCGCGTCGGGACCGACCTTGGGGTCGGGCCGCTCTCCGTACTCCAGGACCTCCGGGCCGCCGTATCGGCTGTAGCTGATCGCCTTCATACTCCGACCCTCCGGTCTGTCCCGCGCTCCCGCAAGCCGGGCCCAGAACGGCACGGAATATGACATTGAGTGATAGAACGAGCGAATCAGTCACAGAGGGCTAGCCTGGAATCCGATGGAAGGCCACGAACCCCACCAGAGGCGAGCGTCATGACCGTTCTCCACGATGAGCACCCCGCGCACCAGCACACCCACGGCCCCGACTGCGGCCATACCCAGATCAGCCACGGCGACCACGTCGACTACGCGCACGACGGACACGTGCACCGGGAGCACTCCGGCCACTGGGACGAGTGCGAGCCCGGCGAGCACATCGCGCACAGCGGCCACGCGCACGAGCACAAAGACGGGTGCGGCCATCCGGCCATCGTGCACGGCGACCATGTGGACTACGCCCACGACGGGCACCGGCACGCGGCCCACGACGGCCACTGGGACGACCACTGACCCACCCGCGTCGGACGCCGGCGGCCGCCGCACGGATGCGCGCGAAGGGCTGAGGCATCCGATCCCGCCTTCCCCCGACCCGTCGTCAACTGGCAGGCTCCTACCGACCAGTCGACCTCGATTCGGGGGAGCCGCATTGCCCGCCAACGACCCGTACACCGTCCAGCTCGCGCCGAAGGTGCACGCCTACGTCCAGCCCGACGGCGGCTGGTGCCTCAACAACGCGGGCTTCGTCGGCGACGGCGCCTCCGCCCTCCTGATCGACACCGCCGCCACCGAGCGCCGGGCCCTGGCGCTGCGCGAGGCGGTGCTCGCGAGCGGCCTCCCGCTCCCCCGCACTCTGGTCAACACCCACCACCACGGCGACCACACCTACGGCAACGGCGTCTTCGTCCCCGAGGCCGTCGTGATCGGCCACGACTCCTGCCGCAGCGAGGTGCTGTCGGTCGGCCGGCAGCTCCATCTCGTGTGGCCGCAGACCGACTTCGGCGACATCCAGATCACCGCGCCGACGCTGACGTACAACGACCGTCTCACCGTCCATGTGGGAGACGTCGAGGTCCGGCTCCTCCACCCGGGCGTCGCGCACACCGTCGGCGACACCATCGTGCACCTGCCGGAGCAGGGGGTGGTCTTCACCGGGGACCTGGTCTTCCAGGGCGGCACGCCGTTCGTGCCGATGGGCTCGCTCAGCGGCTCCCTGCGGGCGCTGGAGCTGCTGCGCTCGCTCGACGCGACGACGGTGGTCCCGGGCCACGGCCCGGTCACCGACCCCTCGGCGTACGACGCGACGGAGCGCTATCTGCGGTACGTCGCCGAGCTGGCTCGGCAGGGGCACGCCGAGGGACGCACCCCGCTGGAGACGGCGCGGGCGGCGGACCTCGGGGACTTCGCCGAGCTGCGGGAGAGCGAGCGGCTGGTGGCGAACCTGCACCGGGCGTACGCGGAGCTGGACGGGGAGCCCGAGGGCTCGCCGCTGGACCCGGTGGCGCTGTTCGCCGACATGGCCGCGATGAACGGCGGGACGCCGGTGGCCTGCCACGCCTGACCTGCGGATACACGGGATCCTGGCCGGACGGGGCGCCCGTTGGCGCAGGCGACCCGTGGGGCCGACGCCCGCGTGTGCCCATGTGATCTGAGCCGGGGTTCGAGAGGCGCCCTGGACTACATACCGACTGGTCGGTCATCATGAGCGGGACCTGTTCCGCCCGCTCACCGGAGGTGCCGACCATGAGCTCTGTCCACCCGCCAGGCCTCGATCCCGACCAGCTCCGCGGGTATCTCGACCGCGAGCGGCCGGGTCTGGTGAGCGGACCGCTCAGCGCTCGCCTGATCCAGGGCGGCCGGTCCAACCTCACGTACGCCGTCGCCGACGGCGCGGGCAAGTGGGTCGTACGGCGACCGCCGCTCGGCCATGTGCTGGCCACCGCGCACGACATGAAGCGCGAGCACCGGGTGATCAGCGCGCTGCACCCGACCGCCGTGCCGGTGCCCCGGCCGGTGCTGCTGTGCGAGGACGAGTCGGTGATCGGCTCGCCGTTCTATGTGATGGAGTTCGTGGACGGCACGCCGTACCGCACGGCCGAGCAGCTGGCCCCGCTCGGCCCGCAGCGGACCCGGGACGCGGTGCTCGCCCTGGTCGACACCCTGGTGGAGCTGCACGCCGTGGACCCCCAGTCGGTGGGCCTGGGCGACTTCGGCCGGCCCGAGGGCTTCCTCGACCGGCAGCTGCGGCGCTGGGGCAAGCAGCTGGACGCCTCCCGCAACCGCGAGCTGGCCGGCATCGACGAGCTGCACGCCTCGCTCGGCCGCGCGCTGCCCGCCTCCCCCGCCCCGACGGTCGTCCACGGCGACTACCGCCTGGACAACGTCCTGATCGGCGAGGACGACGAGATCAAGGCGGTGCTCGACTGGGAGATGTCGACGCTCGGCGACCCGCTCACCGACCTCGGCCTGCTGGTGATGTACAGCCAGAAGCTGGAGCTGGCGGGCTCCCCGATCAGCACGACCGCGGGCGCCGAGGGGCACCCGGCGGCGTCCGAGCTGGTCGAGCGGTACGCCGCCCGCTCCGGCCGCGACGTATCCGCCGTCTCCTGGTACACGGCCTTCGCCTGGTTCAAGCTCGCCGTGATCCTCGAGGGAATCCACTACCGCTACACCCTCGGGCAGACCGTCGGCGCCGGCTTCGACCGGATCGGCGATCTCGTCCCCGTCTTCATCGAGCACGGCCTCACCACCCTCCAGGAAGGCTGAGTAGACCCATGGACTTCGCATACGACGCGCGCACCGAGGAGCTGCGGGCCAAGCTGCTTGCCTTCATGGACGAGCACGTCTACCCCGCCGAGGAGATCGAGCACGAGCAGCGCGCGCGGCTCGCCTCGCCGTGGGACACCCCGGCGGTCGTCGAGGAGCTGAAGGCCGAGGCCCGCAGGCAGGGCCTGTGGAACCTGTTCCTGCCGGACTCCGAGTACGGCGCCGGTCTGACGAACCTGCAGTACGCCCCGCTCGCCGAGATCACCGGCCGCAGCCCGCACCTGGCCCCCACCGCGCTGAACTGCGCGGCGCCGGACACGGGGAACATGGAGGTGCTGACGCAGTTCGCCGACGACGAGCAGAAGAAGCGGTGGCTGGAGCCGCTGCTGGCGGGCGAGATCCGTTCGGCATTCGCCATGACGGAGCCGGAGGTCGCCTCCTCGGACGCGACGAACATCCAGACCCGGATCGACCGCGACGGCGACGACTACGTCCTCAACGGCCGCAAGTGGTACATCTCCGGCGCGATGAACCCCAAGTGCGAGATCTTCATCGTGATGGGCAAGACCGACCCCGAGGGCGACGACATCCGCCGCCAGCAGTCGATGATCCTCGTCCCGCGCGACACCCCGGGCGTCGAGGTCCGCCGCGCCATGCAGGTCTACGGCTACGAGGACCACTCGCACGGCGGCCACGCCGAGGTGGTGTTCTCCGACGCCCGCGTGCCGGCCGCGAACCTGATCGGCGAGGAGGGCAGCGGCTTCGCCATCGCCCAGGCGCGCCTGGGCCCGGGCCGCATCCACCACTGCATGCGCCTGATCGGCATGGCCGAGCGCGCGATCGAGCTGATGTGCCGCAGGGCAGTGTCCCGTGAGGCGTTCGGCAAGGCGATCGCCCAGCAGGGCGTCGTGCAGAACTGGATCGCGGACGCGCGGGTCGCCGTGGAGCAGCTGCGGCTGCTGGTCCTGAAGACGGCGTGGCTGATGGACACCGTGGGCAACAAGGGCGCGCACACCGAGATCCAGGCCATCAAGATCGCGACGCCGCGGGCGGTCGTGGACATCCTCGACAAGGCGGTCCAGGTGCACGGCGCGGGCGGGGTCAGCCAGGACTTCCCGCTGGCCGAACTGTGGGCGGGCGCCCGGACGTTGCAGCTGGCGGACGGGCCGGACGAGGTGCACCAGCGGTCGCTGGCGAAGCGCGAGCTGAAGAAGTACCTGTAGGAGCGGGCGGGTGCGGCGGGCCGGGGCCTCGCTCCCCGGCCCGCCGTACCGCGAACGCGTCGAACGCCGGACTGCGAACGCCAGACCGCGAACGCCGGCGGGGCCGATGACTCGGCCCCGCCGGCGTTCGACGTGTTCGCGTCGCCGCGCTATGGACGCAGCGCCCGCAGCAGCATGTCGGCCAGGTGGTCCGCCACCTGCTGCGGGGTGAGCGGGCCGTCCGGCCGGTACCACGTCGACAGGTGGTGCACCGAGCCGAAGTGGTAGTCGACCACGAGGTCGGCGGGCGTCGCCGACGAGAAGACCCCGCTCTGCTGGCCCTCCTCCACCAGCGCCCGGAAGCGCTCGTGGTAGCGGCGGCGCTCCGCGCGCACCTGCTTGTGCTTCTCCGGGCTCAGGTGGTGCATCGAGCGGAAGAAGATCGCCGCGTCGTCGAGGTTGTCGATGGTCGTCACGACGACGTCGGCCGCGGCTGCGCGCAGGCGGTCCTCCACCGGCTCGTCGGCGTCCGCGTAGGCGTCCAGACGCTCCTGCTGGAGGCGGAGCATCCGCGCGTACACCTCCTGGAGCAGGTCCTCCTTGGAGCCGAAGTAGTGGTAGAGCGCGCCTTTGGTGACGCCCGCCGCCTCGACGATCTCCTGGACCGAGGTGCGGTCGTAGCCGCGTTCGGCGAAGAGCCGGGTGGCGGCGGCCAGCAGTCTCTGCGGTACGGGGGCGCCGTCCCCGTCCGTCGTCCTGGCCATTGCACCGCACCTGCCTTTCGTTCAATTGTCCGGTCCTACGCCGGGGAACGCAGTTCCCGCCTGAGGATCTTCCCACTCGTGGTCTTCGGCAGCTCCGGCAGGATCTCTACTTCCCGCGGGTATTTATAGGCCGCCAGCCGCTCCTCACAGTAGGAGGAGAGCTCGGCGGGCAGCGCCTGTGCCCCCGGGCGCAGGCTGACGTACGCCTTGACCGTCTCGCCGCGGTACGCGTCGGGCACGCCGACGACGGCCGCCTCGCGCACCGCCGGGTGGGTGTACAGCACGTCCTCGACCTCGCGCGGCCAGACCTTGAAGCCGGAGGCGTTGATCATGTCCTTCTTGCGGTCGACGACGTAGAGCCAGCCGTCCGCGTCCATGAAGCCGATGTCGCCGGTGCGCAGCTCCCCGTCGGGGAACGCCTCCGCAGTCGCCTCCGGCAGCCGCCAGTAGCCGGGCACGACCTGGGGGCCGCGGACCGCGATCTCGCCCTGCTCGCCGAGGGGCACGTCCTCGCCCTGCTCGTCGACGATCCGCACGAGCGTGTCGGGTCCGGGCACGCCCACGGAGAGCGTGCCGGACGCGGGGTCGACGGGCGCCTCGTGCTCGGGGGGCACGGACGCGCAGGGGGCGGTGCACTCGGTGAGGCCGTAGCCGTTGCGGAGGTAGTGGCCGAAGCCGGCGTGGAACTTCTCGACCAGCGCGGGCGGCACCGGCGCGCCTCCGGAGGAGATGAGACGGAAGGAGGCGAAGTGGGCGCGGGTGGCGGCGGGGTGGGCGGCGAGCGCCATGAAGGCCGTGGAGGGGCCGACGGTGTAGGCGGGCCGGTGCTCGGCGAAGGCGTCGAGCACGACTCCCGCCTCGAAGCGGTAGGCGAGCGCGAGCGTGCCCGCGTTGGCGAAGCAGACGGCGAGCTGGCAGACCATCCCGGTGATGTGGAAGAGGGGCGCGAGCGCGAAGTAGGTGTCGCCCTCCTCGACGGGGTGGCCGGTGCGCTGGCGCTCGGCGTTGTAGCAGATCCCGCCGTGGAGGTTGAGCGCGCCCTTGGGCGCGCCGCTGGTGCCGGAGGTGTAGCTGATGAGGGCGGTGTCGGCGGCGGTGAGCTCGCGCTCGGCGGGGGCCGGCAGGCCCTGGCGGGCCACGGTCAGCAGGTCGTCGGCGTCGTCCGGCACGGGCAGCCGCTCGAAGCCGAGCACCCGCTGGTCGTCGCGGGTCTGCAGGTCGAGCTCGCAGGCGGTGACGGCGACGCGCACGGGGCTCGCGGCGGCGGTCTCCCGCAGATACGTCTCCCAGGCGCGGTCCGAGCAGATCAGCGCGGTCGCCTCGGAGTCCCGCAGCACATGCGCGACCTCGGCCGCCTTGTACATCGGGTTGAGCGGGACGACGGTCGCGCCCGCCTTCCACGCGCCGAGGAGCGCGAGGACGAAGTGCGGGGTGTTCTGGAGCATGACGGCGACCCGGTCGCCCTTGGCGACGCCGCGCGCGGCGAGGCGGCCCGCCACCGAGTCGGACAGCTCGTCGGTCTCGCGGTAGCCGAGCCGTCCGTCGAAGTAGGCGAGGGCGGTGCGCTCGGGGGCGCGCGCGACGGCGGCGCGGAAGGCGTGCACGACGGTCTCGGGCGGCGTGACGGGGGCGCGTTGGGCGTCGGTGAGCCGGCCGAGCCAGGGCTTGGCGGCGTAGATCGGGGTCACTCGCCCGCCCCCTCCCACTTCTGCTGGATGTGGTTCATGGAGCCCAGCCAGCGGTCCGGGGAGGCGGCGCGCACCTGGTAGTACCCGGCGACCTCGGGATGCGGCAGGATCAGGAAGCGATCGGACTCGATCCCCTCGAACAGCGCGTCGGCGACGTCCTCGGGCTCGACCGCGGTGGGGGCGAGGACGAGCTCGCCGGCGGATCCGGCCGCGGTGAGCATGTCCGTCCGCACGCCCTGGGGGCAGATCGCGTGGACCTTGAGGCCGCGGTGGCGGTAGGTGAGGGAGAGCCACTCGGCGAAGGCGTACGCGCCGTGCTTGGAGACGCTGTACGGGGCCGCGCCCACCATGGTGAGCAGGCCTGCGGCGGAGACGGTGGAGACGAAGCGGCCGCTGCCGCGCTCCAGCCAGTCGGGCAGCAGGGTGCGGGCCGCGCGGACGTGCGCCATGACGTTGACGTCCCAGGCGGCGGCCCAGACCGCTTCTTCGGCGAAGGCGTCGCCGGGCGAGGCGAGTCCGGCGTTGGCGCAGTAGACGTCGACGACGCCGTCCAGCGCGTCGCGGGCCTCGGCCACGATCTCGGACGCGTCGCCGACGACGGCCGTCGCGCCTATCTCGTCGGCGACCTCCTTGGTCTTCGCCGGGTCGATGTCGTTGACCACGACCCGGGCGCCCTCCGCCGCGAACCGGCGGGCCAGCGCGGCGCCGATGCCGCCTCCCGCGCCCGTCACCACAACTCCAGCGCCCTGCAACTGACTCATCTGAGCTCCGCCTCTCTGCGTGCCGGCCACCCCAGCAGACTAACCAGTCGGTATGTAGTGGGGGAAGGGGGCGCCGTCCGCGCCGGGCCGCGCGCTCGCCCGCGCAACACACCCGCGATGCGCGCTGCCGGGGTCGTTCCCCGCGCCCGGGGTGCGCGCTAGCGTGCGTGGCCATGACAGACGGCGAACGCGGAGGTAGCTCGATGAGCCTGTCCAGACGGGGTCTGCTGGCCGCCGGCGGCGCGGTGGGGGCGCTGGCCGCGTCCCCCTCTCCCGCGGGAGCGCTGCCGGCGGCGGACTCCTCCGACCGCTCGGGCGCGGCGGGCCGTGCCCGGGTGCGCACCGGCTTCGAACGGCTGGCCGCGGACGGCTACGCGCGGCTGGCCGGCGAGCGGGTCGGAGTCGTGACCAACCCGACCGGGATCACCCGGGACGCACGGCACATCGTGGACGTGATGCACGCCGACGACCGGGTGAGCCTGATCGCCGTCTTCGGCCCCGAGCACGGCTTCCGGGGCACGGCCCAGGCGGGCGGCTCGGAGGGCCGCTACGACGACCCGGCGACCGGGCTGCCGGTCTACGACACGTATCTCAAGAGCGGGCAGCCGCTCGCCGACGTCTTCACCGCGTCGGGCGTGCAGACGATCGTCTTCGACATCCAGGACGCCGGGGCGCGCTTCTACACGTACATCTGGACGCTGTACGACTGCATGCAGGCGGCCGCCCTCGCGGGGAAGCGGTTCGTCGTGCTGGACCGGCCGAACCCGGTCACCGGGCGCGCCGCGCTCGGGCCCGTCCTCGACAAGGCGTTCGCGACCTTCGTGGGCCGCGAGCCGATCTCGCAGGCGCACGGCATGACGGTCGCCGAGCTGGCCCTGCTGTTCAACGGCGAGTTCCTGACGACGCCGGTGGAGCTGGAGACCGTACGGATGTCGGGGTGGCGGCGCGCCGACTTCTTCGACGAGACCGGCCTGCCCTGGGTCCCGCCGAGCCCGAACATGCCCACCCCCGAGACCGCGCTGGTGTACTCGGGCACCTGCCTCTTCGAGGGCACCAACCTCTCCGAGGGCCGCGGCACCACCCGCCCCTTCGAGCTGCTGGGCGCGGAGGGGATCGACCGCCGCTGGGCCGAGGCGGCGAACGCCCTGGAGCTGCCGGGCGTCCGCTTCCGCGAGGCGTACTTCGCACCGACCTTCTCCAAGTTCCAGGGCAAGACGGTCGGCGGGGTGCAGCTGCACGTCCACGACCGGGAGGCGTACGACCCGGTGCGCACCGGCGTCGGCCTGCTGGTGACGGCGAAGCGGAGCTGGAGCGGCTTCGCCTGGCGGCACGACAACTGGATCGACAAGCTGACGGGCTCGACGAAGGTCAGGACCCTGATCGACGCGGGGGCGGGCGCCGACGAGGTGGCGGCGGCCTGGAAGGACGAGCTGGCGGCGTTCAAGGCGGTCCGCAAGCGGTATCTGCGGTACTGACCCGGGGGCCGGGGAGACCAGGGGGGACCGGGGGTAACCGGGGGGAATCCCCACCTCGGGGAGGGGAGCTGGCAGGCTGGCCCCGACCCCCCGGCCGTCGAGACCCTTGATCCATGGACTCGTACACCGGCCTTCGGATACGGCGCACGCTGCTGCTCGTACTCGCCCTCGCCCTCGCTCTCGGCTCGCTCGCCGTGGCGGCGCCCGCTCCGGCGCGAGACAGAACCGGGCCCGCCGCGGACGATCCCGTGCGCGCGCTGGCGCGCGCCGCCCGTCCGCTGGCCGACCTGCGGCCGCTGGAGCAGGCGATCGGCACGGCGAGGATCGTGGGCGTCGGCGAGGCGACGCACAACTCCCGGGAGTTCTTCCGGTTCAAGCACCGGCTCTTCCAGGATCTGGTGGAGCGCCAGGGGTTTACCACGTTCGCGCTGGAGGTCAACTGGAGCGCCGGGCTGCGGATCAACGACTATGTGCTGCACGGCAAGGGCGACCCGGTGCGCATCATGCGGGAGGAGTTCCAGAACGCGTATCTCATCTGGAACACCCGCGAGTACCTGGATCTGATCCGCTGGATGCGCCAGCACAACCTCCGGCGCCCGGACCGCCCGGTGCAGTTCATGGGCAACGACCTCGCCTACGCGGGACCGCGGCTCTTCGACGCGGTGACGGCGTACGCCGACGAGCGCTATCCGGCGCTCGCCCCGCAGATCGCCCGCCTCTACCGCGCCTCCCGGCCGACCGCGGGGGTGGACGCCTCCATCAAGGCGTACACGGCGAAGCCGCTCGCCGAGCGCCGGGCGATGGCGAAGGACGTGCGGCGGGCCCTGGCCCTGCTGGAGGAGCAGCGACCCGGCCCCGACCGCGCAGAGCACGCCTGGGTCCTCCAGCACGCGCGGGCCATCGCGCAGACCGGCACGGAGTTCTCGTACGACTTCCAGGACGCCGGGCAGGTCGCCGAGGCGATGGCCTACCGGGACCGGTCCATGGCCGAGAACACCGTGTGGTGGCAGCGGCAGACCGGCCACCGCATGCTGCTCTCCGCCCACAACGGGCATGTGGCGTACGAGGCGAGCGATCCGGCGGGCGACCCGAAGCCGCAGGGCGCGGTCCTGCGGGAGCTGGTCGGCGACGCGTACACGAACATCGGCTTCACCTTCGGCCAGGGCTCGTTCAGCGCCTTCGACACGAGCGACCCGGCCGAGCCGCTGCGCCGCTTCGAGGTCGGGCCGCCCGAGAAGGGCTCCCATGAGCACACCCTGGAGCGGGTGGCGCGCGGCGACTACTACCTCGACATGCGGACGGCGCCGCCCGCTGCGCGCGCGTGGCTGAGCGTGGCCCGCCCCGTGCGCAGCATCGGCGGCTGGCCGGACGCGCCGGAGCCGCTGGCTCTGACCGCCTCGTACGACGTGCTGGTCCACCTCCACCGGATCACGGCGGCCGACCGGCTCTGACCGCGCCCCCGGAGACTGGCTCCAAGTGATCTCCCACGGACCGGCTCTGACCGCTCCGGGACCGACAATGGCCGACATTCGCCGCAGGTATGGCCGTCCCTCCCTTCCCGCAGGATGCTGTGCACAGCGCGGGACACCACGGGGAGGGGCAGGTCATGCCGGAGATGAGTGTGCGGCCTTACCGAGAGATAACGTTCGACAAGGACGGCGACGTCGACACGGCGCAGCGCGACCGTTTGGCGCAAATGGACGTCACGGACCTGGTGATGTTCGCGCACGGCTGGAACAACTCGCCGGCCGTCGCGAACCGCCTCTACTCCGCCTTCTTCGCCCCTTTCCCGGGGCTCCTCGGACCGTCGGCGAGCCGGCTCGGATACGCGGGGGTGGTGTGGCCGTCGATGAAGTTCGTCGACGAGCCGATCCCCGACTTCCGCCCCTCGGCCGCGTCCGACTGGGGGGACGCCGTGGACCCGACGCTGGACCGGGAGACCGCGCAGGCGCTCGTGGACTTCTTCCCCGGGCACGCGGGGACGGTCGCGCGGCTGTCCCAGCTGCTGGCCCAGCAGCCGGAGTCCGAGGCCGCGTTCGCGGAGTTCGGGAGACTGGCACGGCAGTTGGCCGAGGTCCCCGCCGGGGGGCTGGAGGCGCCGTTCACCGACGACCTGCCGTGGGACGAGCAGGGCCCGCCGGCCGTGCTGTACGAGAACACGCTGACGATGTGCCGCAAGTTCGCCCTCGCGCTGGAGGAGGCCGGCGCGGTCACCAAGGAGGAGCCGGCGCTCTGGTCCTCGCCGTTCGACGGGGGCCTCGGGAGGATGTGGAAGGGCGCGAAGGAGCTGCTGCGGCAGACCACGTACTACGCGATGAAGCGCCGCGCCGGCACGGTCGGGGAGCTGGGGCTCGGCCCGCTGCTCGGCCAGCTGGCTCGTTCGTCGCCGCAGGTGCGGGTGCATCTGGTCGGGCACAGCCAGGGCGCGCGGCTGGTCGCGTTCGCGCTGCGGGGGCTGCCGGACGGGGTGCGGAACGTGAAGTCGGTGACGCTGCTTCAGGGGGCCTTCTCGCACTACGCGTTCGCCGCGAGCCTGCCGCACGCGGCGCACGGCTCGGGGGTGCTGCGCGATATGCAGCACCGGGTCGACGGCCCTGTGGTGGCCTGCTACTCCCGGCACGACAGCGCGCTCGGGGTGATCTATCCGCTGGCCTCCAGCCTCGCCGGGGACACCCACAGCGTGGCGGGCTTGGACCGGCGGTGGTGGGCGATGGGGCACGACGGCATCCAGGCGGTCGAGCGCACGGCCCGGCTGACCCTGGAGGAGGCGCTGCGCTCGGGGATTCCCGCCTCGGGATGCGTCAGCGTGGACGCCGCGTCGGTGGTGCGGCGCGGCGGGCCGCCCTCCGGAGCGCACAGCGACATCTGCCATGCGGAGCTGGCGCGGGTGGTGCTGGCGGCTGGCCGCATCGGCCGTTGAGCGCGACCGTGTGCGGGGGGCGTACGGCGACTGCTCGGCGCCGTACGCCCCGCCGCTCGGATGATCAGCGCCCTGCGGCCGGGCGGCGGACGGTCAGCTCATCGCGCCTCACCGGTGCGCCGGGAACTCGACGACCTGCTGGTACGTCGGCCGGTTCTGCCAGTTGACCGCCGGGTGCGTGATGCCGCCCAGCGCCCGGTGCATGATCGCGTCCGCGCACCACTGGTCGCCGGCGCCGCAGCTCGCGTCGCCGGGGTAGACCTCGTTCGCCGGCTTCGCCGCCGCCCGCTTCAACGTCGTGAGCAGCGCGTCACGGCAGACGGCGAGGTCGCCGCCGCCGCAGTACGTCTTCGCCAGCGGGCCCTGCACCTGCCGGCCGAGGACCTGGCGCAGGTCCTTGTCGGCGAAGGCCCACCAGCCGGTCTGGAAGGCGGACCCGCTGTGCCCGCCCGTCGCGCCGTGGTTGGCCGCCGGGGACTCGTCGACCGGCAGGTTCCCGGTCAGCGCCTGGTAGAGCGCGTCGCCGAGGCCGGGCTTGAACTCGGCCTCGATCAGCAGAGGCCACCAGGCGTCCATGATCCGTACGGCGTCGGGGTGGGTGTAGCGGTGCGATCCCGGGGCGGTCTCCTTGCGCTGCGACCCGGCCGCCCGCCAGGTCTCCAGCTGCTGGATCGCCGCCTGTGCCTGCGGATCGGAGACGGGCTGGGAGCGCAGCACCTCCAGCAGCTCGGGCAGCAGCTGCTCGCCGCGCAGATCGGTGACTCCGGCCTCCGCCATCGCCCGGGTGAGCGAGGCGCGGGTGACCCCGCCGGCCGCGACGAGCGCGGCGACCCGGTCGTCGAGGAGGTCGCCGCGGTGCACGGACCCGAAGCCGAAGCCCGCGGTGGCGTACCCCTTGGCCTGCCGGTTGTTCCAGGAGATGTAGTAGTCCTGGCCGATGGACTGGGGGTGCTCGGCGAACGGCGTGTACGCGGCGGTGTTCGCGGCCGGGTCGAAGTCCTGCCACTCGTACTGCCGCTCCGCGGCCACCGGGAGCGCCGGGTCGACGTCCTTTGCCCGCACGGGGTTCTTGCCGCTGTTGAAGTAGGCGGCGGTGCGGGAGTCGGCGTAGAACCAGTTGAAGGCGTAGTCGATCTGGTGGGCGGCCTGCTGGAAGGACTGCGCGTCGGTCGTGAACGACGGGTCGTTGAGCATCTGGAAGCCGATGATCGAGTCGGCCTCGTGGTGGTAGGTGCTGCGCAGCGAGGTGTAGGCGACGGGCTTGCCGCCGACCTTGGCGCGGTGGGTGACCATGCCGTACCTGGTGCGCCAGACCTGGAGCCGGTAGGAGCCGGCCGCGGTTCCGTCGGCGACCGTGGGCTTCCAGGCGTTGCGCTTCTCGAGCTTCTCCATCGGGGTGCAGACCCCCCGGTAGAGATAGTGGACGTCGTCCTGGCAGAGCTCGATCGCGTAGGTGTCGGTGATGTCCTGTCCGGCCGAGGTGGCCGACCAGGCGTAGTCCTGGCCGCGGCCCATCTGGACGTACATGCCGACGCCGGCGAAGGAGACGCCGCGGGCGGAGATGCCGGGGCCCTGGAGCTCCTGGAGCATCATCAGCTGGGGCGCGAAGTAGCCGGTCTGCGGGCCGAACACGGCGACCGGGTTGCCGCTGGCGGTGTGCTCGCCGGAGACGAGGAGCGCGTTGGACATGCCCCGTCCGCGGCCGAGCGAGCCGGGCGCGATCACGCCGTCGTCGAACATGCCCTGCGCCGGCTCGAGCCTCTTGGGGGCGCGCACCGGGGACTTCGCGCCGGTGCCGGCCGAGCCGGTGCGGTCGTAGACAAGCTGCTCGGGCACCACGGTCCCGGGGTCGGGCATCGCGGTTCCGCGGGGGGACGCGGGCTTGTTGGCGTACGGGAAGCTCGTGCCGTCGTTCACGGTGAGGACGGCTTCGGGGTCTTCGCGCTGCCGGAAGGACTCCCAGACCCTGGTGCCCTCGACGAGGCCGTGCTTCTGCTGGGCGGCGAGCAGGGAGAGCGCGGCCTGCACCTCGCCGCCGCCTCCGCCGCCGAACTGGCCGCCGACGACCGACGCGATGGCGATGAGGTCGCTGAGGGTGAAGGGCTGGATCTCGCCTGCGTTGGTGATGGCGTCGACGTGGCCGGTGAGGACGTACTCGCCGGGGAAGTAGCGGCCGTTCTTGGACTGGACGCGGTAGGCGTTGATGCCGTCGACGTACGCCTGGGCGTCGGCCATGGCCTGTTCGCCGCGCGGGCCCTCGGTGGTTCTGATCCGTTCGATCTGGGCCTGGTAGTCGGCCTCGGTGTACGGGGCCTGCGGCCAGAACTGCTGTTCCAGGCCCTGGTTGGCGAGGGCGCCGCCGGCGAACGAGGTGAGCTCGCCGCGGCCTATGTGGCGGAAGAGGTCCATCATCCACAGCCGGTCCTGGCCGGCGGCGTAGCCCGCGCCGAACTCCGTGCCGTAGCGGGTCGTGCCCTTGATATGGGGGACGCCGGTCTTCTTGTCGCGGGTGATGGCGACGTCGGCGCGGGGCCTGGCGACGGACTCGACCTGGCCCGCGGGGACGCCGAAGGAGGCGTCGTTGAAGAAGTCGGTGAGCTTGGCGTCGGTGAGCCCGCCGTAGCCGCCGACCAGGGAGTCGTAGCGGCCGAGCTGATCGGAGCTGTGGGCGGGCCGGGTGCCGAAGACGCGGTGGGCGAGTATCTGGGCGAGGGTGGCGTTGCCGTTCTGGCCGGGCGGCAGGATGTCGGCGCACTTGCCGCCGCACAGGTCGTCGTCGGCGGCGGTGGCGGTGGCGGATGCGGTGGGGAGTGCGGTGGGGGGTGCGGGCTTCGCAGCGGCCGTGGCCTGTGGCAGGGGGGCCAGCAGACCGGCGGCGAGCGCGAAGGCCGCGGCGGCGGTGGCGGCTGTGAGTCTTCCGTTGCGTCGTCGCATGGATGCTCCTCGGGGAGGCCGATGCGCGGGAGGTTACTGGCGGTACGACCCGTCAGTAAGGTGAACATGCGTCACCTTTTCCGAATCGCCACAAGGGGCCGAGGGAAGCGGTCCGTTGAGCCCGTACGGCGGCCCGGGACCGGGCTCCGAAAGGGCGATGCGCTCGCGCAAACCCGCCCCATGGACCATTCGCCGCCAAAAATCCCCGTCCGCCTCCCGCCGCCGGCCGCAAGCACTTACTGTTCCCGCACCCGCTGTTCAGTGCGGTGAGGGCCGCCCCCGCCACGCCCGGCGCCATGGTCGATGTCCGGCCGAACTCCCGCCGTGTCCCACATGACGGACGCCATCGGATTTTCAATGGAGCCGGATCGGGCACACGTACGTCCATTCCATGACGCCGAAGTACCAGCGACGGAGGTGGCAGTGCGATGGCCGGTTTCCGGAGTCTCGCGAGACAGGTCCGCGACGCGCGGTGTGATCTGGCGCTCAGGCGCTACTCGCTGCGCAAGTGCCTGGAGCGATTCGCCCCTTATGGGCACCGGGCGACCTGGGATCATCTGTGCGCGAGGCACAGCATCGAGCCCGAGGACAGGGCCCCAGATCCGGCGCGGCTGGTGGCCGCGCTCGAGGAGTTGGAAGAGGCGCGGGCGGTCTGGCTCGCGTACGAGGCGAACTTCGCCGACCGCCGCAAGCGTGAGAAGCACGACGGACTGCGGCGACCAGGATTCATCGACGACTGGCACCGCCGGACCTGGGGCGGGAACGGGGTCGCTCGCTGCGACACCCCGGCCGCCCATCCGTCCGCGCCGCTCGGCGAGGTCCTGCGCCGGCTGATCGCCGCGCTGGAGGCCGAGCCGGGAGAGGCCTGCCCGGTGTGCGAGGGGACCGACATCGTGTGGCGGCGGGACCTGGCGTACGAGCCGTGGTTCGGGCCGGTGTGCACGGGGTGCGGCATCGTGGTGCCGCAGCCGGTGCTGACGTCCGACGCGGTGGCGGCGGCCAAGAGGGCAGGGCGCAAGGAACTGGCGTCGGTGGCGTAGCGGCCGTGCGCGTACGGGGGGTCTGGCGCGCGGGGGCGGACTACGGCGTCGCCGTTTCCCCGTGTCGCCGTCCCCATGTCGCCGGTCGCAGCCGCCCGCCGTGGTGGCCGCGACTTCGGCTCGACGCCCGTCGTCAGTGGCGGCTGCGACCATCGAAGGCGTGATCCAGGTCGCTCTGAACGGAACGCGGTCGGCCGCCGACGGCGCCGCCGTGCCGCTCTCGCCCGCCGCGCCGGCCGCCTCCGCCGCGCAGGCCGTCGCCGCCGGCGCGGTGGATGTGCACGTCCACCCGAAGACGCCGTGCGGCCAGGACACCCTGTCGCCCCGCGTCCTGGCGGAGGTTCCCACGGCGATACGGTCCGCGGCGGACGTCCCGGTCGGCGTGACCACGGGCGCCTGGGCCGAGCCGGATCCGGGCCGCCGCGTGGAGCGCGTGCGCACGTGGACCGTGCTGCCCGACCATGCCTCGGTCAAAGCCTGGAGGACGTGCTGTTCCTGCCGGACGGACGGCCCGCCGGGTCCAACGCTCAGCTCGTCTCCGCGGCGGTGGCCGAGTCGGCGTCCCTGCCGTAGTAGGCGTCCCATCGCTCGTCGTAGGGCAGGGGCAGCAGCCCTATCCTGCGCACCAGTTCCGGATCGGCGCCGTGCGCGGCGAGCCGGGGCCGGGCGACGTCGACCAGCCAGGCGACGAGCTCGTCGTCCGGCTGGTCCCGCTGCCAGTCGCGCCACTCCTCGATGACCGAGTCGTCGTAGAGCAGGTCCTGGATCCATTCCTCGGCCACGGACGCCAGGCGGTCGTCCGGGAGGCCGCCGGGGGGCTGCGCCGCCCAGTGGTCGAGGTAGGGGGTGAGCGAGCTGGTCGCCGTGACGCACATCTGGAAGACCTTCTCCACGGGATGGACCGGGTCCTCGTCGTGCAGATGCGCGTCCCACCATGCGAGGAGGAACCCGGAGACGGCGTCGCGCTGTTCGGCGGGCCACTGCTGCCAGCCGCTGGCGGCGAGCCCGGCGACGCTCCCCGTCCAGGCGTGGAGCTCGCCGGAGGCGAGGTAGGCCACGAGGTCCGGCAGCAGCCTGCGCATGGAGGCGGCGTGGTCGGTGAAGTGGTCCGCCACCTCGAGCAGGTAGTAGCCGACGGTCTCCACCGGGACCGTGACGTGCGGCGTCCGCAGCAGGGCGGTCTCCAGCGAGTTGTGGCAGTAGCCGCAGCCCTTCTCGTCGGGGCTGGTCATGCCGGCGAAGACGGTACGGACGCGGGCGACCGCGGCGGCGAGCTCGGTGGACGTCACAGGAGTTTCCTGACGGGACTCCGGGCGGACCGGGCCGGCCGAAGAGCGCGACGTTACCAGGGCGAAAACCAGTGGGCCAGTGGGATAGCCCGGCCGCACAGTAGGGCCCGTGAGCAAACCGCCCGAGGAGTCCTGACATGTCGACGCTGCGCGTCACCGCCGAGCAACTGACCATCCATGCGCATCCGAACGCGGACGTGCTCGAGCTGGCCCAGGTGGGCCTGTACCGAGCCGTCGTCGCCAAGGGCGCGTACCGCAGTGGCGACGTCGCGCTGTACATCCCGGAGCAGTCCGTGCTCCCGGCCGAGCTGGTCGAGGAGCTGGGGCTGACCGGGCGGCTGTCGGGCAAGGCGTCCAACCGGGTCAAGGCGGTGCGCCTGCGCGGCGAGCTGTCACAGGGGCTGGTGTGCCGGCCCAAGGCGCTCGCGGACGTGGACCTTGCGCAGGCCGCGGCCGACGGCACGGACTTCGCCGAGCTGCTGGCCATCACCAAGTGGTCCCCGCCGATCCCGCCGACGATGAGCGGGGACGTGGAGGCCGCGCCGGATCTGCTGCCCTGGGTGGACATCGAGAACATCCAGCGGTACCCGACGATCTTCGAGCCGGGCGAGCCGGTGGTGCTGACGGAGAAGCTGCACGGCTCCGCCTGCCTGCTGACGTACAGCGTGGCCGACGGCGGCCGCGTACAGGTCTCGTCCAAGGGCTTCGGCTCGAAGGGGCTCGCGCTCCAGGAGGACCCGCGCAATCTGTACTGGCGGGCGATCCACGGCCACGGCGTCGGCGAGGTCGCCGCGCGGCTGGCCGAGAAGCTGGGCGCGAGGCGGGTCGGCGTCTTCGGCGAGGTGTTCGGCGCGGGCGTGCAGGACCTCGGCTACGGCGCCAACGCGCGCTCGGAGGACCTGGGCTACGCCGTCTTCGACGTCTCGGCCGAGATCGACGGCGAGGTCCGCTGGCTGGACGCGGCGGAGCTGCTGGAGGGCGAACTGCCGCTGGCGCCGAGGCTGTACGAGGGCCCGTACGACATCGACAAGGTGCTGGAGCTGGCGACCGGCCGGGAGACCGTGTCCGGGCGGGAGCTGCATCTGCGGGAGGGCGTCGTGATCCGCTCGACGACCGAGCGCTACAGCCCGGTGGTGGGCGGTAGGGCGATAGCCAAGGCGGTCAGCCCGGCGTATCTGACCCGCAAGGGCGGCACGGAGTACGAGTAGATCCGTCGCCCCACGGAGGACGGGCCCGACACGGGGGTGCGGGCCCGTCTTCGCGTTGGGGGGGGCGGGGCGGTGCCGGGGGGGGGCGGCGGGTGGGTCTTCCCGGCTCGGGCGGCGGCTGGGTCTAGCCGGGCTCGGGCCGCGCTGGGGCTCGGCCTGCTGAGGGCCCGGCTCGGGCCCACCCGACTTCCAGCAACACCTGCCTAGGGCACCGGGCTTGGGCCGAGCGACTCAGCACGGCCTGCCGAGGCAGGCTTGGGCCCGCGCGGCTCCGGCCCGACGTGCGCCCCGCCCAGCTCAGCATTGGCTGCCGCGGCCGGGCATTGGGCCCAGCCCACCTCGGGCTCAACCCTGCTCAGGCCGCGTCGACTTCCAGCCGGCCTGCTGAGGGCATCCGATATGAGCCCCGGCGCGGCGCGGGCCCGGCTCGCTCGCATAATCTGCCTCCGCCCCGGCCAGCTCGCACCCCGCCTCCGCCCCCCCTACCGCTTCGGACGGCGTTCCGGCATGAGGCGGGAGCCCGCGATCCTCTCGCCGACCACGTCGTCCGGGTTGGACAGCACGCAGGTCTTCAGCGACAGGCAGCCGCAGCCGATGCAGTCGGTGAGGTGGTCGCGGAGTCTGCTGAGCTGCTTGATCCGCTCGTCCAGCTCCGTGCGCCAGGCCTGCGACAGCCGCGCCCAGTCCTCCCGGTCGGGCGTGCGCTCCTCGGGGAGTTCGGCCAGGGCCTCTCTGATCGTGGCGAGGGGGATGCCCACGCGCTGCGCCGCGCGCACGAACGCGACGCGGCGCAGCGCGTCCCGGCTGTAGCGGCGCTGGTTGCCGGTGGTCCTGCGGCTGCTGATCAGGCCCTTGGACTCGTAGAAGTGCAGGGCGGACACGGCCGCGCCGCTGCGCGCGGAGAGCTGGCCGACCGTGAGCTCGTGGATCTTCTCGGGAATCTGTGGCACTCCTCGGAGCCTACTGGTCGCCATCCGTTGACAGGAGCGCGCCCGCCCGACCATCCTGAGCAAGCGCTTAGACATCTTGGACGACAGGCAGGGGAGCACGCACATGGCAGAGCCGAAGATCTTCTCGTCCGCCGAGGAGCTGCGCGCCGGAGTCGGCGAGCAGCTCGGGCACAGCGACTGGCTGGAGATCGAGCAGAAGCGGATCGACCTCTTCGCCGACGCCACCGGCGACCACCAGTGGATCCATGTGGACCCGCAGCGCGCCGCGGACGGCCCCTTCGGCACGACGATCGCGCACGGCTATCTCACGCTGTCGCTGCTCCCGGTCTTCGTCCCGCAGATCATGCGCGTCGAGGGCATGAAGATGGGCCTCAACTACGGGAGCAACAAGGTCCGCTTCCCCGCCCCCGTGCCCGTCGGCTCGCGGCTGCGCGCGACCGCGACCCTCCAGAGCGTCGAGGACGCGGGCGGCGGCGTGCAGGTCACCGCGCTCGTCACCGTCGAGCGCGAGGGCGGCGACAAGCCGGTGTGCGTGGCCGAGTCGGTGTCCCGCTACTACTTCTGAGCGCCGACCATCCGCAGGACGAGGTCGGCGTAGAGCGCGCCGACCTCGTCGGGCGTCCGACGGCCCTGGGTGTTGAACCAGCGCGCCACGTCGATGCAGAGGGAGAGCACGGCCACCGTGGTGCCCCCCACGTCCGGCACGTCGAACTCCCCCGACTCCACGCCCTCGCGCAGGATGTCGCGGACGACGGCGTCGCTGCTGCGGCGCAGTTCGACGATCTCGGCGCGGTGCTCCTCGGAGAGCGCGTCCAGCTCGTACTGCACCACGCGCGCGGTGTCGTGCCGGCCGGCGTGCCAGCGGACGAAGGAGCTGACGGCGGCGGCGAGCCGCTCGGACGGCGTGCCGTCGCCCGAGGCCGCGGCCGAGAGGACCTCCAGCGCCTTGTCGTGACCGATGCGGCTGATCCGGTGGAGCAGCTCTTCCTTGGTCTTGTAGTGGATGTAGAGCGCGGCCGGGCTCATTCCGGCGCGGCCCGCGATGTCACGCGTGGTGGTCGCGTGGTAGCCGCGCTCGGCGAAGGCCTCGACGGCGGCGACCAGCAGCTTCCGCGCGGCCTCGGGCACGACCTCGCCCCACGGCATGTCCTCGCCGGCCGCTTCCTCCGCCGCACTCATCCTCGCCCCTTCCGTTCATCAGAACGCACACCATACCCCGAGGGTGAGCAAGCGCTTAGAGCCTGGGCGCGGCGGGGCGCGGCCCAGGCGACGGCGGAGCGCGGCTCAGAAGGCGGAGACGCCGGTCAGCGCGCGGCCGATGATCAGCTTCTGGATCTGGCTGGTGCCCTCGTAGAGGGTCATCACCCGCGCGTCCCGCAGCAGCTTGCCGACCGGGTACTCGTCGATGTAGCCGTAGCCGCCGAACACCTGGAGCGCGTTGCCTGCAGCGCGGACGGCGGCCTCGGAGGCGTAGAGCTTGGCCTTCGAGGCGGCGGTGGCGAACTCCTCGCCCCGGTCGACCAGATCGGCCACCCGCCAGGTCAGCAGCCGGGCCGCGTCCACGTCGACGGCGATGTCGGTGATCAGCTCCTGGACCAGCTGGTAGGAGGCGATCGGCTTGCCGAACTGCTCGCGCTCGCCGGCGTAGGCGACCGCCGCGTCCAGGGCGGCCTGGGCGATGCCGACGCAGCCGGCCGCGACCGACATCCGGCCCTTGGCCAGCGCGGACATGGCGATCGAGAAGCCCTTTCCCTCGGGCCCGAGCAGCGCGGAGGCGGGGACGCGGACGTCCTGGAGCACCAGCTCGGCGGTGGCCTGGCCGCGCAGTCCGAGCTTGCCGTGGACGGCGCGGCGGGTCAGCCCGGGGGCGTCGGCGGGGACGAGGAAGGCGGACACCCCCTTGTGGCCGGGCGCCTCGCCGGTGCGGGCGAACAGGAGCACGACGTCGGCCCAGGTGCCGTTGGTGATGAACATCTTGGAGCCGTTCAGGACGTACGAGTCGCCGTCGCGCACCGCCCGGGTGGCCAGGCTCCCGGCGTCGGAGCCGGTGCCGGGCTCGGTCAGGGCGAAGCAGCCGAGCGCGTCGCCCGAGGCGAGGCGGGGCAGCCACCGGCGCTTGTGCTCCTCGTCGCCCCAGGCGGCGATCGTCTTGGCGACCAGGCCGAGGGAGACGGAGACGATCCCGCGCACGGAGGAGTCGCCGCGCCCGAGCTCTTCGGTGACCAGGCAGTACGAGAGGTGGTCGCCGCCGGAGCCGCCGTACTCCTCGTCGATGGTCAGCCCCAGGAAGCCGAGCGCGCCCAGCTTCTTCACGATCGACTCGTCGACGCTCTCGGCCCGGTCCCAGGCGGCGGCGTACGGGGCGACCTCGCGGGCGACGAAGTCCGCGGCCAGCCGCCGGACGGCCGTCTGCTCCTCGCTGAGCTCCAGGTTCATACGTCACCCCTGCTTTAACTACCACTGCTAGTTTCTTCTGGGCAGGCCCTACTATGTGCCGCATGGCCCGACCGCGCAAGCCCCTCCTCAGCCGAGAACGCATCGTCGAGACGGCGAGCGCTCTCGTGGACGCCGAGGGCCTGGACGCGGTCTCCACGCGCCGCCTCGCCGCGCAGCTCGGGGTCAGCGGGCCCTCCCTCTACAACCACTTCCGCAACAAGGACGAGATCCTCGACGCCGTCGCGGACGCGGTCAGCGCACAGGTCGACCTGTCGATGTTCGAGGAGGGCGACGACCGCGACTGGCGCACCGCGCTGCACGACTGGGCGGTCTCCTACCGCGCGGCTCTGCGGGCCCACCCCAACACCGTTCCGGTGCTGGCCCGCGGCCCGGGCCGCCGCCCGGCGGGCCTCAAGGTGGCCGACGCGGTCTTCGGCGCGATGGTCCGCGCGGGCTGGCCGCCGGCCCAGGCGACCCATATCGGCGCGCTGATGCGGTACTTCATCACCGGCTCGGCGCTGGGGTCGTTCGCGGGGGGCTTCGTGGACGACGCGTCGGCGTACGACCCGTCCGACTATCCGCACCTCGGCCAGGCGCATCTGCTCGCCGAGCGCCAGGAGAAGGTCGACGAGGGCGCGTTCGAGACCGGGCTGCGGGCGCTGCTGGACGGGCTCGCGGTCCAGTACGAGGCGCTGGCGCGCGCCTAGCGGTATGCGCCCCGCGGGCTGACGATCGCGCAGCCCGGCGATGGGCCCGCGGATCGCGATCGCGCAGCCCCGGCGATGAGCCCACGGTCCGCGATCATGCCGCCCCGGCGATGAGCCCGCGGCCCGCGATAGCGCCCCCGGCGATGGGCCCGCGGACTGACGATCGCGCAGCCCGGCGATGGGCCCGCGGTCCGCGATGACGCCCCCCGGCGATGGGCCCGCGGGCTGACGATCGCGCCGCCCAACGATGGGCCCCCCGCAGGCCGCGATCACGCCGGGCCCGCCGACGAACCCGCAGGCCACGATCACGCCGCCCCGGCGAAGGGCCCGCGGACCCCGATCGCGCCGCACGCCCACCGAGTCCTCGGACCACGATCGCACCGCCCCGCCGATCGCACCCCTGCCATCGAGCCCCCCGCGCCGCACACTTCGGCGCCCGCCGAACCATGCGTACGCCATCCTGGACGTCATGTCAGCCAGTGAACTCGCCGCGCTCGCCGGACTCCTCGCCGACGAGACCCGCGCCGCCTTCTGTCTCGCCCTGCTCGACGGACGGGCCTGGACCGCCGGGGAGCTCGCACGGCACGCGCGCGTCGCGCCGTCCACCGCCAGCGAGCACCTGGGCAAGCTCGTCTCGGGCGGGCTGCTCGCCGAGGAGCGCCAGGGCCGGCACCGGTATGTGCGGCTCGCCGACGAGCGCGTGGCCCATCTCGTCGAGGACCTCGCCGCCCACCGCGCGCCCGCGCCAGACGCGCGCAGCCGGCCGCGTTCGCTGCGGGCCGCGAGCGCGAGCAGCGCCATGGCGCGCGGACGGACCTGCTACGACCATCTCGCCGGGCGGCTCGGCATCGCGATCGCCGATGCGATGACCGAGCGCGGGCTGCTGCGGCAGGACACCGGGTTCGCGCTCACCGACCAGGGGGTGGGCTGGTTCGACGAGCTGGGCATCGCGCTGGAGGCGACGGGCCGCAGGCCCGTCGCGCGCGGCTGCCTCGACTGGACCGAGCGCAGGCCCCATCTCGCGGGCGTCGCCGGAGCGGCCCTGTGCCGGCACGCGCTGGACGCCGGATGGTGCGTACGGATCGGCTCCGAGCGCGCCGTGAAGGTGACGGCGGCCGGCGAGCAGGCGCTGGAGCGGGCGCTCGGCATCGCAGCGGAGACAGTGCGGTGAGCGCCGAACAGTCCGGGCCGTACGGTCTGCCCATGACGAACCCCTCGCACTCCCCCAGCCGTCCGCAGCGGCTCGCCCTCGCCGCCGCGGGCGTCACCGTCGTGCTGTGGGCCTCGGCCTTCGTGTCGATCCGCAGCGCCGGCGACGCCTACTCCCCCGGCGCGCTCGCGCTCGGCCGGCTGCTCGCCGGCTCGCTCGCGCTCGGCTGTGTGCTGCTGATACGCCGGGAGGGGCTGCCGCCGCGCGCCGCCTGGCCGGGCATCGCCGTCTCCGGGCTGCTCTGGTTCGGCGTCTACATGGTGGTCCTCAACTGGGGCGAGCAGGAGGTCGACGCGGGCACCGCAGCGATGGTGGTGAACATCGGGCCGATCCTGATCGCGCTGCTGGGGGCCCGTCTGCTGGGCGAGTCGCTGCCGCCGCGGCTGCTGGCCGGCATGGCGGTGTCGTTCGCCGGGGCGGTCGCGGTCGGTCTGTCCATGTCCGGCGAGGGGCACGCCTCGGTGCTCGGGGTGCTGCTGTGCCTGCTGGCGGCGGTCGGGTACGCGGGCGGGGTGGTGGCCCAGAAGCCCGCGCTCCGGCATGCGAGCGCGCTCCAGGTGACGACGTTCGGGTGCCTGGTCGGCACGGTGGCGTGCCTGCCGTTCGCGGGCCGGCTGATCGACGAGGCGGGGCGGGCGCCGGTGTCGGCGACCCTCAACATGGTCTATCTGGGCGTGTTCCCGACGGCGCTGGCGTTCACGACCTGGGCGTACGCGCTGGCCCGCACCTCGGCGGGCCGGATGGGCGCCACGACGTACGCCGTTCCCGCGCTGGTGGTGCTGATGGCCTGGATCGCGCTGGACGAGATCCCCGGCCTGCTCACCCTCGCGGGCGGCGCGCTGTGCCTGGCGGGCGTGGCGGTGTCGCGCTCGCGGACCAAGAAGGCCGCTCAGGCCGCGGGGGCCACAGACACGACACCGCCGGCGCTCACGCGGGGGCGGCCTCCGCAGGAGAGTCGGCCGCAGGAGGCTCGGCCGCAGGAGCCGGCGCCGGAGCGGCGGCCCGCGCGGCCAGGATCTTGATGGAGATCAGGGCGATGACCGCCAGGCCCATGATGTAGCCGGACACGGCCATCGAGGTGCCGGTCGCCTCCAGCAGCAGGACCATCACGAACGGGGCCAGGCCGCCGCCGAACACCGCCGCTATCTGGTAGCCGAGAGACGCGCCGGTGTAGCGCATCTCCGCGGTGAACAGCTCGGCGAACAGCGCGGCCTGGGGCCCGTACATGATGCTGAGGAAGCAGCTGGTGACGAAGGTGCCGACGCCCAGCCACAGCAGCGATCCGGTGTCGATCAGCAGGAACATCGGGATCGCCCAGACCAGCAGGCCGATCGCGCCCGCCGCGTAGATCCGCAGCCGGCCGACGCGGTCCGAGAGGGCGGCCGCGGCGGGTATCAGCGCCAGCTGGGTGAGGCTGACGCAGAGCGAGACGGCGAGAACGGCGCTGCGCTTCATGTCGAGTTCTCGGGTCGCGTAGTCGAGCACCCCGGTGATGATGATGTAGAACGCGGCAGTATTTACCGCGAACGACCCCCCGGCCAGGAAGACCGTGCCGAGGTGCTTGGTCAGGATCGTGCGCAGCGGCGACCGCGTCGTAGTCTGGCTCTTCTCCTGCTCCGCCAGGGCCCGTTCGGCCGCCCGGAACTCGGGGGTCTCCTCGACGCGGGTGTGGATGTACCAGGCCAGGCCCAGCACCAGGAACCCGACGAGGAACGGGACCCGCCAGCCCCATGCGGCGAAGGCGGAGTCGCTGGTCGCGGCCCCGGCGGCGAGGAAGACGGTGTTGGCGGTGACCACTCCGATGGGCACGCCGAGCTGGACCAGGGAGCCGTAGAGTCCGCGCTTGCCCTCGGGGGCGTACTCCGTGGCCATCAGCATCGCGCCGCCCCACTGGGCGCCGACCGCGATGCCCTGGAGGACGCGGAGCAGGACGAGCAGCACCGGAGCGGCGATGCCGATCGTCTCGTACGTGGGGAGCAGGCCGATTCCGGCGGTGGCGACGCCCATCAGGGTCAGCGCGAGGACGAGCATCGGCTTGCGGCCGCGCTTGTCGCCGAGCTGGCCGGCGATGATCCCGCCGACGGGACGGGCGAGGAAGCCGACGGCGAAGGCGGCGAAGGCGGCGAGCACGCCGGCGGAGGAGTCGCCGGAGGGGAAGTACAGGTCGCCGAGGACGAGGGCGGCCGCGATGCCGAAGACGAAGTAGTCGTACCACTCGACGGCGGAGGCGAGGGCCGCGGCGGTGGCGACGCGGCGGCGGTTGGGGTCGGCGGGGGCGTCGGCGGGCGCGGGGACGGACTCCGGCGTTTCGCCGGCGGGCGGGGAAGGGGATGCGGTGTCCATGCGTGCACACTCCGATTGGGTGCGGGGACGTGGAGTGCGGGGAACATACCGACTGGGTGGTATGGGGTCAACGGTTCTCACCGGAGTTGGTTCCCTCGCTGCTCGCACGGGCGCCCGGGCCCGGCTCCGCACGCGGAATTGAGGCGTCCGGGCAGCACTCGACGGCCGGACGGGGTGGGGCTCAGTCCGTCCGGCCGTCGTGCGGAAGCGGCCGGCGCGCTCTCGGCCGGAGCGGCCGAGGCCGCGCCGGCTGGAGCGCCGTCGCTCGGCGCCGCCCGCTAGAACACCAGCCGCCCGCTAGAACACCACCAGCGCCCTGCCGCCCCTGCCCGCCTCCATGGCGGCGAAGGCGGCCGGGATGCCCTCCAGCCCGATCCGCTCGGTCACCATCGACCGCAGGTCGAGCTGCCCGGCGCGCACATGCGCGGCGATGACCGGCAGGTCGCGCACGGGGTCGCTGTCGCCGTACACGCAGCCGGAGAGGGTGCGGCCCCAGTGGAAGAGCTCCAGCGCGTTGAACGCGACCTGCTGGTCCTTGCCGCCGATGCCGACCACCGTCGTACGGCCGCCGCGGCGGGTGGAGTCCCAGGCGGCGCGGATCGTGGCCGCGCGGCCCACGCACTCGATCGCCACGTCGGCGCCGAGCCCGCCGGTCAGACCGCGTACGTCCTTGGCGGTCCGGTCGGAGGCGACGACGTACTCGGTCGCGCCGGCGGCGCGCGCGAGCGCCTCCTTGTGCGGGGAGACGTCGACCGCGACGATCGTGGAGGCGCCCGCGATCCGGGCGGACTGCAGGGTGGCGAGGCCGACCCCGCCGACGCCGAAGACGACGACGGACTCGCCCTTGCGGACGCGGGCGGAGTGGTGGACCGCGCCGTAGCCGGTCAGGACCGCGCAGCCGAGCAGGGCGGCGTCCTCGATCGGGATGCCGTCGGGGACCGCCAGAACGCAGTCAGCGGCGACGACCGTCTCCTCGGCGAAGGCGGCGACGTTCAGGCCGGGGTGGAGATCCGCGCCGGCGGCGGTACGGGCGTAGACGCTCGCCGAGCCCGTCAGCGCGTCGGCGCAGAGCCAGACCTCGCCGATCCGGCAGTGGTGGCACTTTCCGCAGGAGGGCGCCCAGTTGAGGACCACCCCGTCGCCGGGGGCGACATGGGCGACCCCGTCGCCGACCGAGACGACGACGCCCGCGCCCTCGTGGCCGAGGACGCACGGGGTCGGCACCCGCATGGTGCCGTTGGACAGGGAGAGGTCGGAGTGGCAGACCCCGGCGGCGACGAGGCGGACCCTGACCTGGCCGGGGCCAGGTTCGGGCAGTTCGATGTCGGTGATCTCCAGCGGAGATCCGACGGCGGGCAGTACGGCGGCGCGGACCATGGCGAGTGAGGCTCCCGGCTCAGAACTGGAGGGACTTGGTCTGGAGGTACTCGGCCAGGCCGTGCGGCCCGAGCTCGCGTCCGACCCCCGACTGCTTGTAGCCGCCGAACGGGGCGAGGTGGTTGAACCGGCCGCCGTTGACGTCGACCTGGCCGGTGTCCATCCGGCGGGCGAAGGCGACCGCCTCGGCGTCGTCCCCGGCCCACACCGCGCCCGCGAGGCCGTACACCGTGCCGTTGGCGATCCGCAGGGCGTCCTCCTCGTCCTCGTACTTCAGGAGGGAGACGACCGGGCCGAAGATCTCCTCCTGCGCGATGGCCATCTCGGGGGTGACGTCGGCGAAGACGGTCGGCTGGACGTAGTAGCCCTTGTCCTGCGGGGCCTCGGGGCCGCCCGCGACGATGCGCGCGCCCTCGGCGACGCCCTTCTCGATGTAGCCGCGCACCCGGTCGCGCTGCTTGGCGTTGACGAGCGGGCCGATCCGGTCGCCGGGGACGTACTTGGCGACCGCGGCCGCGGCGAGCTCGACGGCCTCGTCGTACTGGTCGGCGTGGACCAGCATCCGGGTCCAGGCGCTGCACGTCTGCCCGGAGTTGGACATGACGTTGGCGATCCCCACGCTCACGGCCTTGGCCAGGTCGGCGCTGGGCAGGACGACGTTGGCCGACTTGCCGCCGAGCTCCAGGGCGACGCGCTTGACGGCCGCTCCGGCCGTCGCGCCGATCTGCCGGCCGACGGCGGTGGAGCCGGTGAAGGAGACGAGGTCGACGCCTTCGTGCTCGGCGAGGGCCTGTCCGGCGACCGGGCCGAGGCCCGTCACGAGGTTGAACACCCCGGCGGGCAGGCCCGCCTCGTCGACGGCCTCGGCGAAGAGCTGGGCGGTCAGCGGGGTGTCCTCGGCGGGCTTGAGCACGATGGTGCAGCCTGCGGCCAGGGCGGGGGCGGCCTTGGCGACGATCTGGTGCAGCGGGTAGTTCCAGGGCGTGATCGCGCCGACCACGCCGACCGGCTCCAGCAGCACGGTGGAGTTGCCGATCCTCTCCTCGAAGGAGTACGAGGCGGCGAGGTCGGCGTACGAGCCGGCGACCCGCACGGGCAGGCCCGTGTGCACGGTCTGCGCGAGCGCGAGCGGCGCGCCGAGCTCGGCGGCGACGGTGGCCGCTATCTCCTCCTGGCGCGCCGCGAGCACATCGCGCAGCGCGGCGATCTTCGCGGCGCGCTCGGCGGGCGGGGTGGCCGCCCAGCCGGGGAGCGCGGCGCGGGCGGCCCGTACCGCCGCGTCCACGTCGTCCGCGGTTCCGGCTGGGACATGGCCGATGACCTGCTCGTCCGCCGGATTCACCACCGCGATCACATCGGGTCCGGCGGCGGGCCGCCACTGACCGTCGATGTACATCCCGTCGTGAGCCTTCATCGCACTCCTCCAGAGCCTGCGGCAGTCGTCCGCACCCCAAACTAGCGGTGTTAGTTTTTGACCGCCAGGGGCACCCTGGAGCGTAACGAAGACCCTCAGGCGTCCAGCCCGGGGAGGTCGGCGGGCGCGGGGCAGATCCTGCGGCCGTGGTGGTCGAAGACGTACAGATGGGCGAGGTCGACGAGGAGCGGTATCTGCGCGCCCGTCCGCAGGCGCATATCGGGACCGGTGCGTACGACCAGATCGCTTACGGCGACGGCCGAACGCTCGTAGGCGACCTCCCCAGGCGGCTCGGCGGACGGCGGCGCCTCGGCGAGCGCGACCGGCGACCCCGACACCTGAGCGACGGCCCGCCGCCGCAGCCGGGTCAGCACGCCCGCCCCGCCGCCCGGTCCGC
>NZ_JBFAYB010000070.1:0-47043 GCF_040681075.1 Streptomyces sp. NPDC051907
GGTCCCGGAGCACGCATGCGGTCTCCGCCGGCGAGGAAGGTCTGCTGTGGGGGTGGACCTCGCTCGCCGCGTGCTTCGGGGCAGCCTGTGCCGCCAGCGTACGCCTGCGAGCCCAGGGATGGCCCGGCGCCGCCACCACCAGCAGCCGGTCGTGGCCGATGACCGTGCCGTCCAGGTCCTCCGGCACCGCCAGGCCCTCCACGAACCCCAGGTCCGCCTCCCCCGCCAGCAGTCGCTGCGCCACGCCGGCGGAGTTCCCGGCCTGCAGCGAGACCGCCGTCCCCGGCCGCTCCGTGCGCAGCGCGATCAGCCAGCCCGGCAGCAGGTACTCCGCGATGGTCATGCTCGCCGCCACCCGCAGCCGCGAGTCCCGCCGCCCCCTCAGCGCCTGCGCCCCCGCGTCGAAGGCCTCCGCCGCCTCCACCACCCGTCGCGCCCAGTCCGTGACCAGCGCGCCCGCGTCCGTCAGCTGCGAGCCGCGCGGCGAGCGGTCGACCAGGGCCACCCCCAGCTGCCGCTCCATCGAGCGGATCCGGCTGCTCGCCGCGGGCTGGGTGATCCCGAGCTCGCGCGCCGCGCGCCCCAGACTCCCGTGCCGGGCGACGGCCAGCAGCAGCTCCAGCGCCCCCAGGTCGGGCACCCGGTGGGAGAGGGGCACGCGCTGCTCGATCTCATTGCTCATAAGACCAGCTTATGGGACCATAGGAGAATGATCCCTGGTGAGGCCCTGCGCCCAGCGTGACAGTGGAGACATGGTCATCGCCGTGCAACCCCGCCCTGCCGCCACCGCCAAGGCTCTCGCCGCCGCACGGCTGCCCTCCCTGCGCCACTTCGGGCCGAACTGGTACGCCACCGTCATGGGCACCGCCATCGTCGCCAACGCCGGCGCGGCCCTCCCCGTCGACGTCCCCGGTCTGCGGGCCGTCTGCACGGCCGTATGGGCCTTCGCCGCCGCGCTGCTGGTCCTCGTGCTGACCGCCCGCGCCGCCCACTGGATCCACCACCGCGACCAGGCCCGCGAGCACCTCCTGGACCCGGGCGTCGCGCCCTTCTACGGCTGTCTGTCCATGGCGATGCTGGCCGTCGGCATCGGCGCGCTGACCGTGGGCCAGGACGTGATCGGCGACAGCGCGGCCGTGGCGACCGGGGCGGTCCTGTTCGTCGTCGGCACGCTCATCGGCCTGTCGGCCGCGGTCGTCGTCCCGTACCTCATGGTCGTACGGCAGAAGGTGACCCCCGGCAGCGCCTCCCCGGTCTGGCTGCTGCCCGTCGTCTCCCCCATGGTCGCCGCGTCCCTCGGGCCCCTGCTGGTCCCGCATCTCCCGGCGGGCCAGTGGCAGGAGGCGATGCTGCTGCTGAGCTACGCCCTGTTCGGCGTCAGCCTGATCGCCACGATGCTCATCCTCCCGATGATCTTCTCCCGGCTGATCCACCACGGTCCGCTGCCCCTGGTGCTCACTCCCACCCTCTTCCTGGTCCTCGGCCCGCTCGGGCAGTCCACGACCGCGGTCAACAAGCTCGCCGACGTGGCCCCGGGCGCGATCTCGGCGCCGTACGCCGACGGGCTCAGCGCGTTCGCGGTCGTCTATGGCGTGCCGGTGATGGGGTTCGCCCTGATGTGGCTGGTGCTGGCCGGCGCGATGGTCGTGCGGGCGGCGCGGGACGGGATGCCGTTCGCGATGACCTGGTGGGCCTTCACCTTCCCGATCGGGACCTGTGTGACCGGCCTGGAGGGGCTGACGCGCCACACGGGTCTCGTCGCCCTGGAGTGGCTGGCCGTCGCACTCTATGCGCTCCTCGTCGCCGTCTGGGCCGTGACCGGAGTCCGCACGCTGCGCGGCCTGTTCAGCGGAGCGCTGCTGACAGCGCCCGGGCAGCCTCGGCCAGCGACGGTCCGTACCAGGTGAGATGACGGCCGTCGACCAGGGCGGCGGGCAGCGAGGGGAACGCCTCGGGCCCGTCGTCCGCGGTGAAGCGGTACGGCTCGTCCGGCAGCACCACCAGGTCGGCGCCGGCGGAGCGCAGCTCGTCCAGCGGGATACGGGGGTATCGCTCCGCGTGCGCGCTATAGACGTTGTCCACGCCGATCCTGGCCAGCAGATCGCCGGCGAAGGTGTCGTGTCCCAGCACCATCCAGGGCCGCCGCCAGATCGGCACGATCGCCTTGCGGCGCGCGGAGGGATCGACCGGCTCGAGCGCCGACCACGCCTCCTCCGCCTCGTCCAGCCACCTCGGCCGCGCCGTCCCGCATCCGGCCGCCGCCAGCACCCGCTCCAGCTCGGTGAAGGCCTGTCCCAGCTCGCGTACCTCGGTGACCAGCACCTCGACGCCGGCGGCCCGCAGCTCGGCGAGGTCGGGCGCCCGGTTCTCCTCCTCGTTCGCGATCACGAGGTCGGGCCGCAGCGCGACGACCGCCGCGACGTCGGGGTTCTTGGTACCACCGATCCGTACGACGTCGAGGTCCGCGGGATGGGCGCACCAGTCGGTGGCGCCGACCAGCAGCCCGGGGGCGCTGACGGCCACCGCCTCGGTCAGCGAGGGCACCAGGGAGACGACCCGCATGACGGCCCTACGCCTCCGTCGCCTCGATGTGGTCGGCGACCGCGACGATCACGATCCGGGTGTCCGGGGCGGTGGCGCGCCACCGGTGGCGCACTCCTCCGGACAGGAACAGGCTGTCGCCGCGCGCCAGCCGGAAGGCCCGGCCCTCCGCCTCCACCTCGGCCGCGCCGTCGGCGACGTACATCAACTCGTCGTTGCGGTGCTGGAATTCGCGCCCCGCGTCCTGCTCTCCCAGGAACTCCATAGCGTGCAGCTGATGGTGTCCGCGCACCAGCGCGCGCACGCCGGAGCCGAACGGCAGCTCCTCCTCCTCGTCGGCCCGCACGAGGTCGACGGTGCGGGCGGGGTCGGAGGCGGCGAGGAGCTGGACGGCCGTGGTCTCCAGGGCGTCCGCGACCCGCTGGAGCGAACGCATGCTGGGGCGGGCGCGCTCGTTCTCGATCTGGCTGAGGAAGGGGACGGACAGGCCGCTGCGCTCGGCGACCGCGGCGAGCGTGAGGTCCAGCGCCCGGCGGCGTCTGCGCACGGCCGCGCCCACCCGGAGAGGCTCGGCCTCCTTCGGGTCCTTCGCGTCCTTCGCTTCCATCAGCCGACTCCCCTCCCCTGGTCCTGTCCTCACCTTACGCAGCTTCGGGCCGCCCGTGCTCACGGAGCGCGTGCGTTCCGCGGCCGACGCAGGGGCTCTGACCAGGGCGGAGGGCGATATCCAGCCGGATGAGGACGGGAGGGGGACGGCCCGGCAGGGGTGACCCCACACGGGCGACGCACGAGCCGGCGCGGAAGGCACGGCGTCCTGCGGACCGGCGCGGGAGGGGCGGCGTCCGCGGGCCGGGGTGGAGGGACGGCGTCCGCGGGCCGGGGTGTGCACGCCGTCCCCGGTGACCGGCAAGGGAGGCACGGCGCCCGCGGACCGGCGCGGGACAGGCAGAGGGGTGGGCCCCCCGTCAGGCGGGACCCACCCCGCGTCCGTAGACGCGCTGTCCGTAGGCGCGCTCTATAGCGGCTCAGTCGGCCTATAGCGCTCCGCCAACGCCGCGCGCTATACCGGCGCCAGCTTCTCGGCCAGTCCCGGGTTCTCCTTCAGCCAGGCTCGGACGGCGTCCTGCTCGTTGCCCTTGCCCGTGGTCTGGATCTTCGCTTCGAGGTCCGTGAGCTGCTTCTCGGACATCTTGAAGTTCTTGAGCCACTTGCCGACCTCGGGGTTGTCGTCGGCGAAGCCCTTGCGGGCCAGGGTGTGCACGCCGTCGCCCGCGCCCCAGCTGCCCTTCGGGTCCTTGAGCTTCTTCAGGTCGTACTTGCTGTAGGCCCAGTGCGGGGACCACAGGGTCGTGACGATCGGCTGCTTCTTGTCGTACGCCCGCTTCAGCTCGGCGAGCATGCCGGGCGTGGAGCCGTCGACGACCTTGTACTCGCCCTCCAGGCCGTAGTCCCCCAGGACCTTGTCCTTGAGGATGCCCATCATTCCGGCGCTCGGCTCGATGCCGATGATCCGGCCCTTGAACTGGCCCGACTTGCCCTTGAGGTCCTCGAGCGAGTCGACGCCCTTCATGTACGACGGGACGGAGAGCTCCAGCGAGGTGGGGCCGTACCAGGAGCCCATGTCATCGAGCTTGTTCCGGTACTTGTCCCAGTACTGGGCGTGGGTGACCGGGAGCCAGGCGTCTGTCTGGAAGTCGATCTGGCCGGCGGCCATGCCGGTGTAGAGCGCGCCGGCCTCCAGCTGCTTGGCGTCGACCTCGAAGCCGCGCTGCTCGAGCAGCTCCTTCCACAGGAAGGTGGAGGCGATGCCCTCGTCCCAGGGGATGTAGCCCAGGGAGATCTTGTCGCCGTGGCCGACGTCGTTCGCGCCCGTGACGGCGCCGGCCTTGGGGCCGCCGAAGATGCTCATGCCGCCCGCGACGAGCGCGAGGACGACCACGCCCACGACCGCGACGGCGGGCTGCGGACGGTGGCTCCAGATCTTCCAGCCGCCGGCCGCGGCCTTCGCCTTGGCGAGCGCGCGGCGGCCCAGCGGCGAGACCTGCTGGCCGAGCGCGCCGGTGATGCGGTCCAGGTACATCGCCAGGATGACGATGGAGATGCCGGCCTCGAAGCCGAGGCCGATGTCGACGTTGCCGATGGCGCGGTAGACCGCGCCGCCCAGGCCGCCGCCGCCGACCATGCCGGCGATGACCACCATGGAGAGCCCCAGCATGATCACCTGGTTGATGCCGGCCATGATCGTCGGCAGGGCGAGGGGCAGCTGGATGCGGAGCAGCGTGGCGCGCGGCGTGGTGCCGAAGGCCTCGGCGGCCTCCACGAGCTCGCCGTCGACCTGGCGGATGCCGAGCTCGGTCATCCGTACGCCCGGAGGCAGCGCGAAGATGATCGTCGCGATGATGCCGGGGACGACGCCGACGCCGAAGAAGATGATGCCGGGGATCAGATAGACCATCGCCGGCATCGTCTGCATGAAGTCGAGCACGGGCCGCGTCACGGCGCTGACGGCCTTGGAGCGCGAGGCCCAGATGCCCAGCGGGACGGCGATGGCCAGCGTGACGATGGTGGCGACGAGGACCAGCGAGAGGGTCGACATCGCGTCGTCCCACAGCTCGATCGAGTCGATCAGCGCGAAGCCGACGAAGGCGAGGGCGCCCGCGGTCAGACCGCGCAGCCACCAGGCCACGACGGCGAGGATGCCCGCGAACAGCAGTGGCTCGGGCGCGGTGAGCACGGCGTCGATGCCGTCGTACAGACCGGTGACGACGGAGCTGATCGCGTCGAAGAGCCAGGCGAGGTGCTTCTGGAGGAAGTCGACACCGCTGTCGACCCAGTCGCCGAGGGGGAGCCTAGGCATTGCGGGCCACCTCCTTGACGAGGGCGTCCGAGTCGGGCGCGGCCGCCTGGGCGGGGACGCCGGCGGGCGTCTTCGCGTCGGCCGGCGACTTCGCCGGCTCCGCCGACTTCACCGACGCCTTGGACGTCTTAGGAGCATCGGACGCCTTCGACGTCGGCTCGCTCGGGTCGCTCGACTCGTTCGGGTCGGTCGCGTCGACCGAGGCCATCGGCTGGCTCGGCGCCATGGGCTCGCCGAGGACGGCCAGCAGCCGGTCGCGCGTGACGACCCCGACGAGCCTGCCCTTCTCGTCCGTCACGGCCACGGCCACACCGCTGGCGGAGCAGGGCGTGAACAGCTCGACGATCGGGGTGGACTCGGGCACCGCGGCGGGCGCGGCCTCGAGGACGTCCTGGGGCGTACGGAGCTCCCGGCCGTCGTCCGTCGTCGTGCCCATGACGGTGTGCGGCTCGGCCATGATCGCGCCGGCGGTCAGCACCCGGGAGCGGTCGACGTCCTGGGTGAAGGAGGCGACGTAGTCGTTGGCCGGGGTGACGAGGATGTCCTCGGCGGTGCCGAGCTGGACGATCCGGCCGTCCCGCATCACCGCGATCTGGTCGCCGATGCGCATGGCCTCGTTGAGGTCGTGGGTGATGAAGACGATGGTCTTCTTGAGCCGCTTCTGCAGCTCCAGCAGCTGGTCCTGCATATCGCGACGGATCAGCGGGTCGAGCGCGCTGAAGGACTCGTCCATCAGCAGCAGGTCGGCGTCGGTGGCGAGCGCGCGGGCGAGGCCGACGCGCTGCTGCATGCCGCCGGAGAGCTCGTCGGGCCAGGAGTCCTCCCAGCCGGCGAGGCCGGCCAGCTCCAGGGCCTCGGCGGCGCGCCGGTCGCGCTCGGCGCGGGGCACGCCCTGCACCTCCAGGCCGTAGCCGGCGTTCTCCAGGACGCTGCGGTGCGGGAAGAGCGCGAAGTGCTGGAACACCATGCTGATCTTGGTGGAGCGGACGGCGCGCAGCTCGCGGGGGCTGAGCGCGGTCAGGTCCTGGCCGTCGAAGAGCACGCGTCCGGCGGTCGGCTCCAGCAGTCCGTTCAGCATGCGGAGCAGCGTGGACTTGCCGGACCCGGACAGACCCATCACGACGAAGATCTGGCCCGGCTCGACGGCGAACGAGGCGTCGATCACCGCGGCTGTCGTTCCGTCGGCGCGCAGCTCGTCGCGGCTCGCGCCGTCTTCGAGCTTCCGCACCGCTTCATCGGGTCGTCGTCCGAACACCTTGTACAAGTGGTCGGCCTGCAGCCTGGACACATACACCTCACGCGTTGAACCGAAAAAACGGCCCGCCACCCCCGCACGCGAGCCGTGGAGCAGCGCGGGTTCCGCCCGCTTGCCCCGGTGCGACCTGCGTCGTTCCGCACGGAGTCCGTGCGGAGGCAGTACGTAGGCCGGGTGCCGGGGGGCCGCTCCGGATCCGCGCCTGCCCGAGGCCCCACGGGGCAAACACAGAGGTGAGCCACCTCACCGGACACGTCCTGGACCTGCGCGGAAGGTGTGTGTCAGCGCGGTGCGGCATCATCGGGCGTGTGACGCGACGCCTGATGCTCCTCGACACCGCTTCCCTGTACTTCCGGGCCTATTTCGGGGTCCCCGACTCGGTCCGCGCGCCGGACGGCACACCGGTCAACGCCGTGCGCGGCCTGCTCGACTTCATCGCCCGCCTGGTCCAGGACCACCGTCCGGACGACCTGGTGGCCTGCTGGGACAACGACTGGCGGCCGCACTGGCGAGTGGAGCTCATCCCTTCGTACAAGGCGCACCGCGTCGCGGTGGAGACCGAGACCGGCCCGGACGAGGAGGAGACCCCGGACACCCTCTCCCCGCAGGTCCCAGTGATCGTGGACGTGCTGGACGCGCTCGGGATCGCCCGGGTCGGCGCGGACGGCTATGAGGCGGACGACGTCATCGGCGCCCTCACCGCGCGCGCCACGGGCCCGGTGGACATCGTGACCGGCGACCGCGACCTGTTCCAACTGGTCGACGACGCCCGCAGCCGACGGGTGCTGTATCCGCTGAAGGGCGTGGGCACGCTCCAGGTCACCGACGAGGCGTGGCTGCGCGAGCGGTACGGCGTGGACGGCCCGGGCTATGTGGATCTGGCGCTGCTGCGCGGCGACCCGAGCGACGGGCTGCCGGGCGTGCCGGGCATCGGCGAGAAGACCGCGGCCAAGCTGCTGGACGCCTACGGCGATCTGGCGGGGATCATGGCGGCCGTCGACGACCCCCGCTCGAAGCTGACGCCTTCGCAGCGCAAGCGGCTGGACGAGGCGAGGGACTATGTCGCGGTGGCGCCGAAGGTGGTCCGGGTCGCCTCGGACGCTCCGCTGCCCGACTTCGACCCGGCGCTCCCCTCCGAGCCCCGCGATCCGGCGACCCTCGACGAGCTCGCGTCCCAGTGGGGACTGGGCGGCGCGCTGACGCGACTGTTGTCCACTCTTCAGCACTGAGGTGTTAGCTTAGGCAAGCCTAAGCAGGACACATGTTCGTGAGTTCAGGGGAGACGCCGTGGCAGAACGACCGGCCCGCACGTCGCAGAAGGCCCGCGAGGCCCAGGTGGTTCGCACGGAGCGGATCACTCCGCACATGGTGCGCATCGTGCTGGGCGGTGAGTCGCTGGCCGGGCTGGAGATCGGCGCGTTCACCGACCACTACATCAAGCTGCTGTTCGCCCCCGAGGGCGTGAGCTACCCGGAGCCGTTCGACATCGAGCAGATCCGCGCGGAGCTTCCCCGCGACCAGTGGCCGGCCAACCGTACGTACACCGTGCGGAGCTGGGACCCGGTCCACCGCGAGCTGACGGTCGACTTCGTGGTCCACGGCGACGAGGGCCTCGCCGGCCCCTGGGCGGCGCGGGCGCGCGTCGGCGACACGGCGCGCTTCCTGGGCCCGGGCGGCGGCTACGCCCCCGATCCGGCGGCGGACTGGCATCTGCTGGTGGGCGACGAGAGCGCGCTGCCGGCCATCGCGGCGTCGCTGGAGCGGATGCCGGCGGGCGCGGTCGTCCACGCGTTCGTGGAGGTGGCGGGCCCCGAGGAGGAGCAGAAGATCGTCACGCCGGACGGCGTGGAGATCACCTGGCTGCACCGCGGCGACCGCCCGGTGGGCGAGGCGCTGACGGCTGCGGTGACGGGGCTGGACTTCCCCGCGGGCTCGGTCTGCGCGTTCGTCCACGGCGAGGCGGCCTTCGTGAAGGACCTCCGCCGCCATCTGCGCCGGGACCGCCAGGTTCCCCGGGAGAACCTGTCGATCTCGGGCTACTGGCGCCTGGGCCAGACGGACGAGGCCTGGCGTGCGGTGAAGCGCGAGTGGAACGAGCAGGTGGAGCGCGAGCAGGAGTCCACGGCCTGACGCGGCACACAGACGCGGTACACAGCCTCAGCGCACAGACGCAGCACACAGACACAGCCGCGCGGCACAGCCAGCGCGACGAGCAGCGCCCCGGCGGACGACCCGCCGGGGCGCTGCCGCGTCCGGGGACGGGACCGGATCAGAGACAGGACGGGATCAGAGGCAGGACGGATTAGAGGCAGGACCGTCCTCGTCAGGCCGCCGCAAGAGGACTCCCCCCTCCCGCTCGGAGTCCCTCTCCCGCTCGAAGCCCTTTCGGACTCCTACTCGGAGTCCTTTTCCGAGCCCCCTTCGAAGCCCCGGCCGGAGTCCCCTTCGGAGCCCCCCTCCGCCCCGAACACCCGCGCCGACGCGTCCACATGCGCCATCCGCCGCAGCGACGTCAGCATCGCGTCCCCCAGCACCGTCGCGACCACCACGCTCTCCACCAGGTCGTCAAGACCCACCCGGCGTCTGACGAAGTCGACGTCCGTCCGCGCGACGCGCTCAGCCGCGTCCGCGTAGTCGTCGAGCACTTCGGCGAACGCCCCGTGCCCGGCCCGGCCCAGGGCGGCCAGCGCCGCGGTCAGCGCCTGCGCCGAGGCGTAGTCGGCGCCCACCCGCCATCCGCGACGCTCGATGAGGTCGGCGACCGCCCTGCGGGCCGCCTCCGCCTCCTCGTCCGGCTCGCCGCCCCCGTACGTCGGAGTGATCCGCTCGGTCGCCTCGCCCAGCACGTTGTGAACGGACTTCCCCGGATCGTCGACCGCCGCCAGGACCTCGCCGATCGCCGACACCTTCAGGCCGCCCACGTCCAGCAGCGCGCGGATCAGCCGCAGCCTGCGCTCGTGCGCCTCGCCATAGCTCGCCTGGTTGGGACTGGTCAACTGCCCGGCCGGCAGCAGCCCTTCGCGTACGTAGTACTTGATCGTCGGCACCGGGACTCCGGTCCTGCGGCTCAACTCGCCGATGCGCACTGCCTGCTCACCCCTCTGCCCTTGCCAACGCCACATCCCATCATAGATAGTCCCACTATCGGATAGCGGATAGCGCCGCTATCTATTCACACTCACACGGGGGTCTCTATGTCCTCATGGCGTTCATGGCACCGGCCGCTCACGGTCTTCGCCGCCGCGATGGCCGTCTCGGCCGTCGTGTCCGGCGTGGGCATGGTCGTCGACGACCGGACCCTGGTCGGCTCGCCGATCTGGTTCAAGCCGCTCAAGTTCTCGGTCTCGCTGATGATCTACGCGCTCTCGCTGGCCTGGATGCTCTCGCTGTCCACGCGCGCCCGGCGGACGGGCTGGTGGGCCGGGACGGTCGTCGCCCTCGCCGGCACGGTCGAGATGGCGGTCATCGTCGGACAGGTGGTCCGCGGCAAGCGCAGCCACTTCAACTACGAGACCGAGCTCGACGGAACGCTCTTCACCGTCATGGGCGCGACCATCGTCATCCTCTGGGTCAGCTCGCTGATCATCGCGATCCTGCTGTTCCGCTCGTCGCTCGCCGACCGCCCCGCCGCCTGGGCCATGCGCCTCGGCGCGGCCATCGCGGTGGTCGGCGCGGGCCTGGGCAATCTGATGACGGGCGCCACGCCCGAGCAGAAGGCGGCAGGCGGCCGCGACGGCTCCCCCGTCGTCGGCGCGCACAGCGTCGGCGTGCCGGACGGCGGCGCCTCCATGCCGCTGACCGGCTGGTCGACGACCGGCGGCGATCTGCGCATCCCGCACTTCGTCGGCATGCACGCCCTCCAACTGATCCCGCTCTTCCTGCTCCTGCTGATCGCCTTGGCGCCGCGCGTCGCCCGGCTGCGCGACGAGCGCGTGCGGCTGCGGCTGGTCCTCACCGCCTCGGGGACGTACGCCGCCGTGCTCGCCCTGGTCACCTGGCAGGCGCTGCGCGGCCAGCCGCTGATCCACCCGGACGGCGCGACCCTCGCCGCGGCGGCGACGATCGCCGTCGCCGCCGCCCTCGCCTCGTACGCCTCCCTGCGCACGACTCCCTCCCACCCCACCGCAGTCGACGGCGACGGCGACAGCGACAGCGACAAGGAGCTCGCGGCATGACCGGATTCCTCTTCGAACTCTCCTTCTGGCTGGCGAGCCCGATCTGGCTGCTGCTCGTCTTCGCGCCCAACTGGCCGACCACAGCCCGCATCGCCGCATCGCCGCTGACCGTGGTCCCGGTCCTGATCGTCTACCTCGCCCTGGCGATCCCGGTCCTCCCCGAGCTCTGGGCGGCCGTCAGCAGCCCCGACATCGACGGCTTCCGGGATCTGACGCTCCTCGCCAACGGCGCCGGGGCGATCTGGACGCAGGTCATCGCCTGGGATCTGCTGCTCGGCCAGTGGATGTACCTCGAGGCGCGGCGGCTCGGGATGAGTCCCCTGGTCATGGGCCCGCTGCTGGTTCTGACGATCCTGCTCTCGCCGATCGCGCTCCTGGTCTTCCTGGCGCTGCGCGCGGCGAAGACCCGATCCGCGACCGGATCCGCGGGCCGCGCCGAGGCCTCTGCGCCGTACGAACGCCCGTACGGACAGGGCCCAGCCGCCTAGCCCTCCCCCACGAGCCGCCGACCGCGACATATCGCGAGTGCGGTGGTCACCCCTCACGCATGCGACCATCTGCGCAACTAGACCAATCCGAGCGGCGTTCGGCTACGAATGCCTAGCGGATGCCTGGTGAAATTCAGTCCGGACACACGAGATGTCCGAACGGTGGAGGAAGCCGCGTGAAAGAAGCCGTGCACATCGGCGGCCCCGCATCTGCGGGACCCGACTTGCAGGAACTGCTCGGCCTGGTGGCCATGGGAGACCAACAGGCGTTCTCCCGTGTCTACGACAGGGTCTGCGGGCCGGTGCTGGGACTGGTGCGCACTGTGTTGCGCGACCCGGCTCAGTCGGAGGAGGTGACCCAGGAGGTGCTGATCGAGATCTGGCGCAGCGCGGCGCGCTTCCAGCCGTCCCGCGGCTCGGCGATGACCTGGGTCCTCACCCTGGCGCACCGCCGGGCCGTGGACCGCGTGCGGTCCGCCCAAGCCGCCTCGGACCGCGAGCGGCGGGCGGCGCTGCTGGACCAGACGCCCGCGTACGACCAGGTCACCGAGCAGGTCGAGGCGAGTCTGGAGCGCGAACAAGTACGGCGGTGCCTGCGTACGCTGACGGAGCTTCAGCGCCAGTCGGTGACGCTCGCGTACTACCGGGGGCTGGCCTACCGGGAAGTGGCCGAACTGCTCGCCGTGCCGCTGGGCACGGTCAAGACACGACTGCGTGACGGGCTGATCCGGCTGCGCGACTGCCTGGGGGTGAACGCATGACCACCGCTGATCTGCACACGCTCACCGGCGCCTATGTGCTGCACGCACTCGCGCCGGACGAGCGCGCCGAGTTCGAGCGGCATCTTCAGATCTGTCCGGCCTGTACGCAGGAGGTGCGCGAGCTCAACGCCACCGCCGTGCGGCTGGGCATGGCGGTGGCGGCGACCCCGCCGCCCGCCCTCAAGTCGCGGGTGATGCAGCAGATCGCCGCCGAGCGCCAGGATCCGCCCCGGGTGCAGTACCGGGGCAAGCACTCCGAGAGCCGCCAGCGCCGCCGGCGCAGGGCCTCGCGGTTCGCGCTGGCCGCCTGTCTGGCGGCCGCGGCGGGCCTGGGCGGGGTCGCCGTCTGGCAGAACCAGGAGGCCAAGGACGCCCGCCTGGAGGCGCAGCGCTCCCAGAAGCAGGTCGAGCAGCTGGCGGCGGTGCTCGCCGCGCCCGACGCCCAGGTGGCGGCCGTGAAGCTGCCGTCGAACGCGCGCGGCACGGTGGTCGTCTCCAAGGACCGGGACAAGGCGGCCTTCCTCGCCTCCGGCCTGCCCGAGCCCCCACAGGGGAAGGTCTACCAGCTCTGGTTCAACGACGGCGGCACGATGCGTCCGGCCGGACTGGTGGACCCCGCCCGCACCGACAGCGCCACGCTGATGGACGGGCCGCTCGACGCCGCGTCCGGGATGGGCATCACGGTCGAGCCGGCGGGCGGCTCGCCCAAGCCGACCTCCGATCCCGTGGCCCTGGTGAACTTCCCCGCCTGACGAAGCGTCTCCGTACGACGAAGGACGGCCGAATGAGTGTCTCGATCATGCTCTTCACCTCCGACCTGCGGGTGCACGACCAGCCGGCGCTCCGCGCGGCAGCGGCCGGGGCCGACGAGCTGGTCCCGCTGTTCGTGGTCGACTCGGGCGTACGGAAGGCGCGCTTCGACGCTCCGAATCGGCGAGCCTTCCTCGCCGACTGCCTGGCCTCGCTGGACGCCGGACTGCACGCCCTCGGCGGGCGGCTGGTGATCCGCACCGGCGAGGTCGTCGAGCAGGTGTGCCGGGTGGTCGTGGAGAGCGGCGCCCGGCAGGTGCACCTCTCGGCCGGGGTCAGCGCGTACGCCGCGAGCAGGGAGGAGCGGCTGCGCGAGGCGCTCGGGCCGCTGCGGTGCGCGCTGCATGTGCACGACGGCGTGATCACCGCGCTGCCGCCGGGGCGGATCACGCCGGCGGGCCGCGACCACTACGCGGTGTTCACCCCGTATCTGCGGCGCTGGGAGGCGGCGGGCGTACGGGGGACGGTGGCCGTGCCCCCCGCCATCCGGGTCCCGGAGCTCGCGGGGCATCCGCTGCCGAGGCGCAGCGCGGTCAAGGACGCGGCGCCCGCGGTCGCCGAGGGCGGCGAGGAGGAGGGCCGTCGACGGCTGAGGGCCTGGCTCCGCGACACGAGCGCGGGGATCGAGGCGTACGCGGAGCTGCACGACGACCTCGCGGGCGACGCGACGTCCCGGCTCTCCCCGCACCTGCACTTCGGCACGCTCTCCGCGGCGGAGCTGGTCAACCGGGCGCGGGCCAAGGGCGGTCCGGGCGCGGAGGCGTTCGTACGGCAGCTGGCCTGGCGGGACTTCCACCACCAGGTCCTCGCGGCCCGGCCGGACGCCTCGCACGCCGACTACCGCCCGCGCGGCGACCGGTGGCGGCGCGACGAGAAGGAGATCACCGCGTGGAAGGCGGGCCGCACGGGCTGCCCGATCGTGGACGCGGCGATGCGCCAGCTGCTGCACGAGGGGTGGATGCACAACCGCGGGCGGCTGCTGGCGGCCAGCTATCTGACCAAGACGCTGTCCGTGGACTGGCGCATCGGCGCCCGCCACTTCCTGGACCACCTGGTCGACGGGGACATCGCGAACAACCAGCTCAACTGGCAGTGGTCGGCCGGCACCGGGACCGACACCCGCCCCAACCGGGTGCTCAACCCGCTGGCCCAGGCGAGGCGGCACGACCCGCGGGGCGACTACGTACGCCGATGGCTTCCGGAGCTCGCGGACCTGGAAGGTCCGGCGGTCCACGAGCCCTGGAAGCTGGACGGGCTGGAGCGGGCCCGGCTGGACTACCCGGACCCGCTGACTACGGACCGGTGAGCAGCAGCTGCTCGACGTCCACGCACCCGGACCGGAAGCCGGCCTCCGAGCAGGCCAGATAGAAGCCCCAGGTACGGCGGAGGCGATCGTCGGCCGGGACGTGCTCGAACTGCTCGCGCCACAGGCGCACCGTCTCGGCGTAGTGCGCGCCGAAGCTGTCGCGGGCGGCGATCCGCAGCCCCGTACGGGAGGCGACGAGCTGCGCGATCTCCTGAGCGGCGGGCGGCGGGCCGCCCGGGACCGCGTGCTTGTGGATCCAGGCCGAGGCGGTACGGACGACCGGCAGCCGGTCGTGGGCCGCGGTGACGGTCTGCAGCGCGATCCGCCCGCCGGGCGCGAGGAGCCGGTCCAGGGTCATGACGAACTCCGCGTCCACGGCCTGCACGGCTTCGACGCTGACGATGGCGTCGTAGCTGCCCAGCACTCTGCGGTAGTCGCGCAGCAGCACGGTCACCCGGCCCTCCAGCCCCGCCGCGGCCACCCTCCCGCGCGCCAGCGCCAGCTCCTCCAGCGAGCCGGCGACGGTCAGCACCCGCGCGCCGCGGCGACCCGCCCGGATCGCGGTCTCCCCCGACCCGGCGCCGATCTCCAGCAGCTGGGTCCCCGGCCCCACCTCGGCCAGGTCGAGCAGCCGGTCGATCTTCCGGTGCTGGGCGGCGGCGAGCAGCGGGCGCTGGGCGGGGAGCGCGCGGAAGAGGGCGCCGGAGTGGGAGAGGGTCTCGTCGAGGTAGCGTGCGACGAACTCCTCGCCCGGCGGCCTGAGATGCCCGGCGTCCTGGGGAGCGGACCGCAGAATGCGCCGGATCGAGGCGGGCATGGGGCCGCCGGCGTGCTCGGCCAGCACGGTCAGCACGCCGACGAGGTCCTGGGCCTCCCACTCGCCCGCGATGTACGACTCGCCGATCCCGACGAACCCGCCGGCCCCCACCCGCCGGAAGAACGCCGGCGCGTCCCGCACCTCGACCAGCGGTCCGCCCAGCCCGACCGCCCTTCCCGAACCGAACCGCACCCGCAGGGGCAGCCGCCCCACAGCACTGCGCAAACCCCGCTCGACGACGGCCTTCCGCCAGCGGGACACCGGCACGGCCCTCGCGGAAGCCGGGGACAGGGACAGGGACACGGTCACTTCACACCCTCCTTGGACGACTGTGGGGGGACTGCCTCTCGCCGGTCATTCGTCGCTACGGGCGTGATGGATTGGTTCTGGAGCAGGGCGAGTTGAGTTCGCTTGGGCGGGGGGGGCGGACGGCTTGTCAGACGCCGACTCCCGCGATCCTCAGCGCGGCGTCCGCCGTGGCCGCGGCGAAGGCCTCCACCGGCCGCTCCGGGTCGGACCGGTGCACCAGGATCACGCCCTCGATCAGGCCGAAGACCAGGTCCGTACGGAGCGCCAGCTCCCCCTCGTCCAGCGCGCCGCCGGGGCCGGTCGCCGCCAGGAGCGCGCCGTAGGCGGCCTTGAGGTCGGCGCGCACGCGGTGGAAGACCTCGAAGCGGTCGCCTCGCACCTCGGGGAGCAGGTACAGCGCGCCCAGGTTGTGCGCGCCGCCGCACAGCAGCTCGACGTCGGAGCGGCAGAGCGCGCGCAGCCGGTCCTCCGCCGAGCGGGAGGAGTCCGCGAGCAGTTCCTGCGCCAGCGTCAGGGAGGGGGCGACCGTCGACTCGAGCAGCTCGGCGAGCAGGTCCTCCTTGCCGCTGAAGTAGTGGTACATCGTCGCCTGGCGCATGCCCGCCCGATCGGCGACGGCGCGGGTCGTGGTGGCCGCGTAGCCGCGGGTCGTGAACAACTCCGCTGCCGCCGCGAGGAGTTCCTCGCGCGCGGACAGCCCGCTGTCCGGGCGCTGCTGCGCCCGCGGCCGTCCGACCCGCTTTCCCGTGGTGCTGCTCATGGCGCCGATCGTCGCACACGGGGAGGCGGTCGCTTTCCGCAGTGGAGCGAGGACTGAGGGCGACCGCTTCGGTCGGGATGCCGCGTGGACAGCCCTCCACGCCCGGCGGAAGATGGAACGGAAGGGATTAAGGGGACGAAAGGTGTGATTCGCTATGGCTGAGCACCCGGACTGCGTCCTGGTACGGCAGGGTTACGCAGCATTCGGCAGTGGCGACATGAACAAGCTCAGCAGTCTGATGACGAAGGACGTCGTCCACCACGTGCCGGGCAGCAACCCGCTGTCCGGACACCACAAGGGCCAGGAGGCGGTACTCGAGCTGTACCGCAAGCTGGGCGAGATGACCGACGGCACCATGCAGGTCCTGCTCGAAGCCGTGCTCGCCGACGGCCGCGGGCATGTCATGTCCTTCCACACGGTCCACGCCGACCGGGGCGACCGGGGCATCGAGATCCGCCAGGGACTCTTCTTCACCATCGTCGGCGGCAAGATCTCCGACATCGACGAGTGCACGGAGGACATCGACGAAGAGGACAGCTTCTGGAGCTGACTCCGGGGCTGGGCCACCCGATGCGAGGGCCCCCGTTCACCGGCCGGTGAACGGGGGCCCTCGCATCAAGCACATGCGTCGAGCACGTAGGACTCACGCAGGGGACGCGGCGACCAGGGCCTTACGGGCCCCCGCGCCTCAGCCCACCGAGCTGTACGCCACCACGCCCCTCAGCAGCGCCTCCACCGCCTTGCGCGCGTTCTTCGCGACGGTGCTGCCCTCCCGGGGGGAGGCGGCCGCGACCTGCCCGAGCACGTCGATGACCTGCTTGGTCCACCGTACGAAGTCGCCCGCGGGCATCTCCGCCTCGCGCAGCACCTCGTCCAGGCTGCGGTCGGACGCCCACTGGTAGGCCGCCCAGGCGAAGCCGAGGTCCGGCTCGCGCTGGCCGACGCCCTCCGCCTGATTGATCTTGAACTCTTCCTCCAGGGCGTCCAGCCGGCCCCAGATGTGCACCATCTCGCCGAGCGCGACCTTCGCCCTGCCCGCCGGGACCTTGGGCGCGACCGCGTCGTCCGCCTGCCGGGCCTCGTAGACCAACGCCGACACGCACGCCGCCAGTTCGGCCGGGCTGAGCCCCTCCCACACACCGGCCCGCAGGCACTCGCTGGCCAGCAGGTCCAGCTCGCCGTACAGCCGGGCGAGCCGCTTGCCGTCGTCGGTGACCTCGTCGGCACGGAGGTAGTCCAGCTCGGTCAGCAGCGCCACGATCCGGTCGAAGGTGCGGGCGATGGTGTTCGTCCGGCCCTCGATACGGCGCTCCAGCTGCTGGGTGTCGCGCTGGAGCCGGTGGTACCGCTCCGCCCAGCGCGCATGGTCCTCGCGCTCGTCGCAGCCATGGCAGGGGTGCGCGCGCAGCTCGGTGCGGAGCCGGGCGATCTCGCGGTCGTCGGCGGCCTCCGAACGCCCCTTGCGGCGCCGCTCGGGCACGATGTGCCCGGCCTTCGTACGCAGCGCGGACGCCAGGTCGCGCCGGGACTGCGGCGAGCGCGGATTGAAGGACTTGGGGATCCGCATCCGCTCCAACGGCTCGACGGGCACCGGGAAGTCGATCGACGCCAGCCGCTTGACCTGCCGCTCGGCGGTCAGCACGAGCGGCCGCGGACCGTCGTGCTGCTCGAACCCGCGGTGTCCGTTGGTCCGTCCGGCGGGGACGCCCGGGTCGAGGACCAGCGCGAGACCCGCGAACTTCCCGGTGGGGACGTGGATGACGTCGCCGGGCTTCAGCCGCTCCAGCGAGGTCGCCGCCGCCGCCCGCCGCTGGGCCGCGCCCTGCTTGGCCAGCTCCGTCTCGCGGTCCTTGAGGTCGCGGCGCAGCCGCGCGTACTCCTCGAAGTCGCCGAGATGGCAGGTCATGCCCTCGCGGTAGCCCTCGAGTCCCTCTTCGTTGCGCTGCACCTGGCGGGAGATGCCGACGACGGACTTGTCCGCCTGGAACTGCGCGAACGAGGTCTCCAGCAGCTCGCGCGAGCGGTGCCGCCCGAACTGCTGCACCAGATTGACGGCCATGTTGTACGACGGCTTGAAGCTGGAGCGCAGGGGGTACGTGCGGGTGCCGGCCAGTCCCGCGAGCGCGGTCGGGTCCATGGCGCGCTGCCACAGGACCACCGCGTGGCCCTCGACGTCGATGCCGCGCCGCCCGGCCCGACCGGTCAGCTGGGTGTACTCGCCGGGGGTGATGTCGGCGTGCTGCTCGCCGTTCCACTTGACGAGCTTCTCCAACACCACCGAGCGGGCGGGCATGTTGATGCCGAGCGCCAGCGTCTCGGTGGCGAACACGGCCTTGACCAGGCCCCGTACGAACAGCTCCTCGACGACCTCCTTGAACGTCGGCAGCATGCCCGCGTGGTGGGCGGCGATGCCCCGCTCGAGGCCTTCGAGCCATTCGTAGTAGCCCAGAACGTGCAGGTCTTCGCGCGGGATGGCGACGGTCCGCTGCTCGACGATCTCGCGCACCTTCAGCCGCGCCGCGTCGTTGTTGAGCCGCAGCCCCGCGTGCATGCACTGCTGGACCGCGGCCTCGCAGCCTGCCCTGCTGAAGATGAAGGTGATCGCGGGCAACAGCCCCTCGGCGTCCAGCCGTTCGATGACCTCGGGCCGTCCCGGCGTCCAGATCCGGCTGCGCTGGCGGCGCTCCCGCTCGCGGTCGGCCTCGCGGACCATCTTCCCGCGCCGCCGGTCGCGCGGGTTGTACGTGCGCTGGTTCTCCATCCGGGCCATCCGGACGAGATCGGGGTTGACCTCGCGCCGGCCGGCGCCGCGGCCGCCGTGGTCGGTCTCCTCCTCGAAGAGGTCGTGCATCCGGCGGCCGGCCATGACGTGCTGCCACAGCGGAACGGGCCGCTCCTCGGAGACGATCACCTCGGTGTCGCCGCGGACGGTGTCCAGCCAGTCGCCGAACTCCTCCGCGTTCGACACGGTCGCCGACAGTGACACCAGGGTCACCGACTCGGGGAGGTGAATGATCACTTCCTCCCAGACGGCGCCGCGGAAGCGGTCGGAGAGGTAGTGCACCTCGTCCATGACGACGTACCCGAGGCCGAGCAGCGACTGCGAGCCCGCGTACAGCATGTTCCGCAGGACCTCGGTGGTCATGACGACCACGGGCGCCTCGGAGTTGACGCTGTTGTCCCCGGTGAGCAGGCCGACCTTCTCGGGGCCGTACCGCCGGACCAGATCGGTGTACTTCTGGTTGGACAGGGCCTTGATGGGCGTGGTGTAGAAGCATTTGCGGCCCTGCTCGAGGGCCAGGTGGACGGCGAACTCGCCGACGATGGTCTTCCCGGAACCGGTGGGAGCGGCGACGAGCACGCCCTTGCCCGCCTCCAGGGCCTGACAGGCCTCGATCTGGAAGGGGTCCAGATCGAATTCGTACATCGCGCGGAAGGGGGCCAGCGCAGTGGCCTCCTCTACGGCGCGGATGCGGGCGGCGGCATAGCGCTCGGCGGGTGAGAGGTCCTCGGTCATCTTGCTGATGAGCCTACCCGGCGCCTCTGACAGTGGGCGCGATCTTTAATTGACCGGGGCAAGCACCGTGGAGGGCCCGTCGTGCGCCCCTGGCGTGACCGAGCGGACGCGTTGCACGGGGGCGAGGCGGTACGGGACGGGCTGGAGGACTTGCGCCCCACGCGTCCCTCGACGCACGAGCGGCCGGCCGCGCGGCGTGCGCGCCCCGGCCGCGTACCTGATCTGGCTGGTCGCTGGGGTCCCGCCTGACGGAGTCTGGGGCGGGACCCTGGAAGGTCAGGTGATGTCGTCGTACCCGTTGAGCCGGGTGGAGCGTCCGTCGCCGTCTCCGCCCGCCTGCTCCGGCAGCGCCCGGCTGGCCGGCACGACCTCGACGCTGCCGATGTCGCCCGGAGCGAGGTCCAGCTCGGACGCCTCGTCGTCGTCCAGCTCGGCGTCCGGGTCGTTGCGGCGTCGGCGCTTGTCGTTGAGCATCGCGAATCCGACCGCGGCGAAGTAGAGGACGATGATCGGCCCTGCCAGGGCGACCATGCCGAGCGGGTCGGTCGAGGGCGTGGCGATCGCGCCGAAGACGAAGATGCCCATCACGACGCCGCGCCACCAGCCGGCCATCCGGCGTCCGGTGACGACGCCCGCGACGTTCAGCATGATCAGCAGCAGCGGGAGCTCGAAGGAGAACCCGAAGATCAGGACCATCCGGACGGTGAAGTCCAGGATCTTGTCGACATCGAGGAAGTTGGCGGCCGGGTCCGGGGTGATGCTCAGCAGCACCTTCATGCTCACCGGCATGATCAGGTAGGCGAGGTACACACCGGCAGCGAAGAGGGGTGCGGCGGCGGCGGCGAAGTAGTACGCGTACTTCTTCTCGCTCTTGTGCAGGCCGGGCGCGACGAAGGCCCAGAGCTGGTACAGCCAGATCGGGCAGGTGAGGATGATGCCCGCCATCAAGGTCACCTTCACCGTGGTGGTGAACGGCGAGAGCAGGTCGTTGTACGCGATCGTCGCGCACTTGCCGCCCGTCTCGAGCACGCCCTTCTCACAGCGGGGCACCGGCGAGGAGAGGAACTCCATCAGCTCCTGGCTGTAGAAGGCAGCCACGATCGACGCGATCACGATCGCCAGCATCGCCTTGGCGAGCCGGTTGCGCAGCTCACGGAGATGGTCCGCGAGCGGCATCCGCCCCTCGGGGTCCTTCTCCTTCTGTTTCGAGCGGGCAGGCTTCAGCAACCCACGTCCTCATCTCGTGCGGCAGGCCGCCGTCAGGCGAGCCCTGGGGTCAGCGCTGGGTGGTGTCGGTGTGCTCGTTGACGGGACGAGCGCTGGTGACATCGCCGGGCGCCGCCTTGATCGTACGAGGAGCGGTCTGACCCTGGGCCGGGTCCTGCGGCGGGTCGGCCGGAGTCGCAGCCGGCTGGCCCTCCGACTTCATCGCCTTGGCCTCGCTCTTCAGGATGCGAGCGGACTTGCCCAGCGAACGGGCCATCTCGGGAAGCTTCTTGGCTCCGAACAGCAAGACGACGACGAGGAGGATCAGGATGATCTCGGTGGGGCCGATCTGTCGGAACATAGCGTGTGTCTACCTTCTCACCGAGGCGGCATGGGGCTGAGCTGCTGATCGCCCTGGACTGGTGTCCGAACGACGACTGGCTGCGATCGTAACTCTCACGGGTAAACGCTGGGCAATCCCCTTGCGTACACGCGTTTGCGGCGGGCGCCTCATAGCCTGTTGCCGCTGCCCTCAGCGTACCGCCCGGACCTGTGACGCAGCAGAGCGCACCGGCTACCGCAAGGCTTCGCCGGTGCGGGCCAGATCGGTCGCCGCCCGCTCCAGATCCTCCGCCGCGCGGTTGATCCGCTCGGTCGTGCGGGCCACCTGGCGGCCCAGGCGCTGGGCCTCGACGAAGACCTTGACGCCGAGGACTCCGAGTACGGCGATCCCGAGGAATCCCAGGGCGATGGCGAGCATGGGCCAGAACATGTTCCGACCTTAGTGCGTCGCGACGGGCCGGCCGGACGGCGGCCCCGTGCGGTGTCCGGTCATCGCCGGGCGCCTGGCGATGACCGGACAGTGACCGACCGGCGTCCCGGCGTCCGCGAGGAGCTCGGCCCCGGCCGTGCGGCCGCCGACCCCGCGCTAGACCGTCGAGTGCAGACGCAGCGTCCGCACTCCGCCGCCGGTCAGAAGCTCGATGATCCGCTCCCCCGCCGGCCTGCGGACGGCCGAGCCGCACTCGGTGCAGGTGAAGGAGTAGAAGGTGGTGCGGCGACTCGCCCCGATGGCCAGCCGCAGCGCGCCGGCCGCGAGCTCCAGGCGGGCCCGGCAGTCGGGGCAGGCGGCCTTGAAGAGGACGGGCCCCACCGGGGCCACGGTTCCCGTCATCACCGTCATCGGTCGCGCATCTCCTTAGTCCTGGCCGTCATAGGCCGCGAGCGCCTCGCGGGCCGCCCGCCGAGCGCTCTCCGCCAGGTCCTGCGGGGAGACGATCCGGCCGTCCTGCCCCAGCCGCAGCCCGAGCCGCCGCAGGGACGCGGGGTCCGGTGTACGCAGAGTGATGCGCAGGCCACCGTCGGGGAGCTCCTCGGCGCTGTCGTGCGGGTAGTACTCGGCGACCCAGCGGCCGCCGGGACCCACCTCGACCACGACCTCCGGGTCCTCGGCGGAGGGCTGCACCAGCCCCTCCGACAGATCGCGCAGCTCGATCTCGGGCGGCGCGGAGGGCTCGTCGAGGAGACGGATCTCGGCGACCCGGTCGAGCCTGAAGGTCCGGCGCGCCTCGGAGAGGTAGCACCAGGCCTCCATGTACGTATGGCCGACGGCGAAGAGCCTGATGGGGTCGACCTCGCGCTCGGTCAGCTCGTCGCGCGCCGGGGAGTAGTAGCGCAGCCACAGCCGCCGCCGCTCCGAGATCGCCCGGTCCACGTCGGCGAAGACGCCGCCCTCGGACTCGAAGGTGACCGAGAGCCGGGAGCTCGCTCCGGCGGCCTCGCCGGCGGCGGCCTCCAGCTTCGCGGTGGCCCGCAGCAGCGCCTCCCGGTCGCCCTCGCGCAGCCCGGGCAGGGTGGCGACGGCCCGCGCGGCCACCAGCAGAGCGGTCGCCTCGTCGGCGGCGAGCCGCAGCGGCTCGGCCGTGCTGGCGCCCGACGCGTCGGGGTTGCGCCACCAGATCCGCTCGCCGTCGGTGTCGATGTCGAGCAGGTCGCCGCCGCGGAAGCTGGTCCCGCACATGGGCAGTACGTCGAGGTCGGAGATCAGCTCGTCCTCGGTGATCCCGAAGGCGCGGGCGACGTCTCCGACGCGCGCGCCGGGGCGCTCGCGCAGATAGGTCACCAGCGAGAGCATGCGCCGGGTCTGGTCGATGGCGTTGGCGGCCATGGTCGTACGAGTTCCCCTCAGCCCTTGGCCACGGCGCGCAGCCGGTCCACGACGTCGGCCCGCAGATCCGCGGGCTCCAGCACGACCGCGTCCGGGCCGAACTCCACCAGCCAGGCGTCCAGCCCATGGCCGTACGGAATCTCCAACTCGTCCCACCCGTCGCCGAGTTCCCGGACGGACTGCGCCCGGGCGCGCAGCGGGTAGCCGCAGCCCGAGCGGAGCCGGATCCGCGCGGAGCGGGTCGCGGTCTCGCCGGCCCACGTCTCGACGGTCTCGCGGACGGTGACGACGTCGGGCACCGGCGCGGTGAAGGACCCTGCGCGCGAGCGGACCTTGCCGGTGATCCGGGAGAGCCTGAAGACGCGCTCGGCGCCCCGGTCCCGGTCCCAGCCGGCCAGATACCAGTGGCCGCGCCAGCACTCGAGGGTCCACGGCTCGACGTGGCGCTGCTCGGGGCGGGCGGCGGTGGCCTTGCGGTAGTCGAAGACGACGGGCCGGCGGTCCCGGCAGGCGAGCATCAGCGGCTCGAAGGCGGCCTCGTGCACGGGGATGCGGGGCTCGAGGGCGCTGTGGTGGATCTCGTAGGAGTCCTCCGCCTCGGGCATTCCGGCCGCGCGCAGCTTCTGCAGCGCGCCGCTGGCCGCTCCGGCGAGCCGGGCCTGCTGCCAGACCTTGGCGGCGAGGCCGAGGGCGGCGGCCTCCTCGGCGTCGAGCGTGATGGCGGGCAGCCGGTTGGAGTCGCGGCGGGCCAGATAGCCGATCTCGCCGTCGAGGTTCTCCACCGTCTCGATGACCAGGCCGAGTTCGCGCAGATCGTCCTTGTCGCGCTCGAACATCCGGTTGAAGGAGTCGTCGGAGCCGGCCTCCAGGTAGGCCTCGATCGACCCGCGCAACTCACGCTTGCTGAGCGCGCGCCGGGTGCCCAGCAGACACAGGGCCAGGTTCATCAACCGCTCGGCCTTGGCAATGGCCATCGACGCCTAACACCCTCCTGCTGAAGTCGCTTCTGCTCGTTGACCGTACCGCCCCGGGGTGTCCGGGCAAAGCCGAGGGCCCATGCCGAGCGGCATGGGCCCTCTTGCTGTCCGTATGTGATCAGACAGATACCAGGTCGCAGACGAAAATCAGCGTCTCGCCCGGGGCGATCGCGCCGCCGCCGGCGCCGCGGTCGCCGTACGCGAGGTGCGCGGGGATGGTCAGCTGGCGACGGCCGCCGACCTTCATGCCCTGCACGCCCGTGTCCCAGCCCGCGATGACCTGTCCGGCGCCCAGCTGGAACTGCAGCGGGTTGCCGCGGTTCCAGGAAGCGTCGAATTCCTCACCGGTGGAGAAGGCCACGCCCACGTAGTGGACGGAGACGAAGTCGCCGGCCTTCGCCACGGCGCCGTCTCCCTCCCAGATGTCCTTGATCTCCAGGTCCTTCGGCGGCTCGCCACCCGGGAAGTCGATCTCGGGCTTCTCGATGCTCACTGAACTGCTCCTCTAAATGATGAACGGGGCAACCGGGACAGTCTTACACCTTTCCAACGACGTCCACGGCGAAGACCAGCGTGGAGTCCTTCGGGATGCCCTGCGTCTCCTGGTCGCCGAAGGCCTGGTCAGGCGGGATCACCAGCAGCAGCCGGCTGCCGACCTTCTTGCCCACGAGGCCGTCCTTGAGGCCCTTGAGCGTCAGGTTCGGCAGCGGGAAGGTCTGGGTCTTGTTCGCCGCGTACGTGGAGTCGAACTTCTTGGCGTCCTTCCACAGGTACGCCTCGTAGCGCACGACCACGCTGTCCGTGTCCTTGATCACGTCGCCCTTGCTCTCCAGCACATAGTTGGAGACGAGCTTGGCGGGCGGGTCGGACTTGGGGATCGTGACCGACGGGGCCTTGCCGTCGGTGTTCACCCCCACCTTGGGCAGGTCGATGTTGTCCTGCGCGACCTCGGTCCCCGTCGCGGAGGCGGGGTACGACTTCGCCTTGAGGATGTCGACGACGAAGACCAGCGTGGAGTTGGCCGGAATCTGGTCGCCCTTGGCCTGGTCGCCGTAGCCGAGCGCCGGCGGGATGGACATCTCGACGCGGCTGCCGACCTTCTGGCCCTCCAGGCCCTTCTCCCAGCCCGGGATGACGTCCCCGGCGCCGAGGGTGAGGTCGAGCGGCTGCTTGCGGTCGAAGCTGTTGTCGAAGGGCTTGTCGGAAACCCAGGTCTGACCGAGGTAGTTGACCTGGAGCGCGTCGCCCTTCTTGGTCTTCTCGCCCTTGCCCTCGCTGATGACCTCTACCTTCAGGTCCTTGGGCGGGTCGCCCTCGCCCTTGGCGAGGGTGGGCTTCTCGCCGAACTTCGCGCCGGCGGTGATCGCAGGCAGTCCGTTGGACGTGGGGGAGTCGGAGTCCTTGTCCTTGTCGTCGCTGCCGCACGCCGCTGCCGAGAGCAGCAGCAGCGGGACGACGAGAAGGCCGGCAAGTCGGCGCACGTGTTCCTCAGATCTCAGACGGCACAGTAGTTCCCCGACACTCTAGGCGTGCCAAGGGCCCCGCACGAGAAACGCACGGGGCCCGAGTGGCGTTCCCACCGGCGGCGGCTACATGCCGGCGATGAGCTTCTCCACCCTGTCGTCGACCGACCGGAAGGGGTCCTTGCACAGCACGGTGCGCTGCGCCTGGTCGTTCAGCTTGAGGTGGACCCAGTCGACGGTGAAGTCCCGTCGCTGCTCCTGGGCCCGGCGGATGAAGTCGCCGCGCAGCCTCGCCCGGGTGGTCTGCGGGGGCACCGACTTGCCCTCGAAGATCTTCAGGTCGTTGCAGATGCGGGCGGCCTGGCCCTTGCGCTCCAGGAGGTAGTACAGCCCGCGCCGGCGGTGGATGTCGTGGTACGCGAGGTCTATCTGGGCGACCCGCGGATGCGACATGGTCATGTTGTGCTTGGCCCGGTACCGCTCGATGAGCTTGTACTTCATGACCCAGTCGATCTCGGTGCCGATGCGGTCGAGGTCCTCGGCCTCGATCGCCTCCAGCGTGCGGCCCCAGAGCTCGAGGACCTGCTCGACGACGCCGGTGCGGATGCCGCGCCGGTCGACGAAGTCCACCGCCTTCTCGTAGTACTCCCGCTGCACCTCGAGCGCGGACGCCTCCCGCCCGCTGGCCAGGCGCACCTTGCGCTGGCCGGTGATGTCGTGGCTGACCTCGCGGATGGCCCGGATGGGGTTCTCCAGGGTCAGGTCGCGCATCACGGTGCCCGCCTCGATCATGCGCAGCACGAGGTCGGTCGCGCCGACCTTGAGGAGCATGGTCGTCTCGGACATGTTCGAGTCGCCGACGATGACGTGGAGGCGGCGGTAGCGCTCCGCGTCCGCGTGCGGCTCGTCGCGGGTGTTGATGATGGGGCGCGAGCGGGTGGTGGCGGAGCTGACGCCCTCCCAGATGTGCTCGGCGCGCTGGCTGACGCAGTAGACCGCGCCTCGCGGGGTCTGCAGCACCTTGCCGGCGCCGCAGAGCAGCTGCCGGGTGACGAGGAAGGGGATGAGGATGTCCGCGAGCCGGGAGAACTCTCCGTGGCGGGCGACGAGATAGTTCTCGTGGCAGCCGTAGGAGTTTCCCGCCGAGTCGGTGTTGTTCTTGAAGAGATAGACGTCGCCCGCGATTCCCTCCTCGTGCAGGCGGCGTTCGGCGTCGACGAGCAGGCCTTCGAGAATGCGCTCGCCGGCCTTGTCGTGTGTGACCAGTTCGGTCACATTGTCGCATTCGGGAGTTGCGTATTCCGGATGCGAGCCCACGTCGAGGTACAGACGGGCGCCGTTCCGCAGGAAGACATTGCTGCTGCGGCCCCATGAGACAACACGGCGGAAGAGGTAGCGCGCCACTTCGTCAGGTGACAGTCGGCGCTGTCCCCTGAACGTGCACGTGACGCCGTACTCGTTCTCCAGCCCGAAAATGCGGCGGTCCATGACTGAACATTACGCCTCACGGCCTGAGCTGAAACCGAGTTCGGCAGCACCGTTTCGATCATTTTCAGATGAGCCCGCGATGGAGGGCGAGATGTCCTTGGCGCCGGCGGGAGCTGCGAGTACCCGCTGAGTGGCCGTCAGGACGAGCAGGGCGGCTATTCCGCCCGCCCCTGCGACGGCGAAGCCCCAGGGGGTGCCGCCCAGCTCTACGGCGGGCCCGGCGAAGGCGGTGCCGACCGCGGCGCCCACGCCGAAGGTCGTGACCAGCCAGGAGAAGGCCTCGGTGACGGTGCCCGCCGGCGCGTGCCGGTCGACCACGATGAAGGCGCAGGCGATGGCGGGCGCGAGGAAGACGCCGGCGAGGGCGGACAGGGCGGTCATGGCGACCACGCCGGGGGTGAGGACGAGCGGCAGGTAGCAGAGCGCGAGCAGGGCGACGATGAGGCGCAGCCGCCGCTCCGGCGCGCCCGTCCACTGCCGTGCGCCGTAGGCCACGCCGCCGATGAGCGCGCCGAGGCCGAGGGCGGCCATCAGCCAGCCGTACACCGACGCGCGGCCGTGGTCGTCGGCGTACGCGACGCCGGCGACGGTTATCGAGCCGAGGGCGAGGCCCACGAAGAAGAACGCGCCGAGCAGCGCCAGCAGCCCGGGCGAGCGCAGCGCGCCCAGCCAGTGCGCCTCGCGGGGCGCGCTGCGCCAGGCTCGGGACGGGGCGGAGAGCACCACGGAGAGCGCGCCGAGCACGCCGACGACGTTGATGACCAGGAGCGCCGCGGCCGGCGAGAAGAGCGCCACGAGCAGGGTGACGAGCAACGGACCCACGGTGAACATGACTTCCTGGGCCACGGCGTCCATGGCGTACGCCCGGTGCACCCGGTCCTCGCGGCCGCCCAGGACGCTGGGCCACAGCGCCCTGAGCCCGCCTTCGAGGGGCGGCGTGAAGAGTCCGGCGACGGCGACCGCCGTGTACGCGAGGGGCAGCGCGCCGATGCCGACGACGGCGAAGAGCGCCATGCCGAGGGCGGAGACGACGGCGGCGGGGAGCTGTACGCGCGGCTGTCCGTACAGGTCGACGGCGCGGCCGAGGAGGGGCTGGCCGACGGCGGTGGCCAGGCCGTACACGGCGGCGAGGGCGCCGGCGAGGGTGTAGCTGCCGCCCTCGGCGCGGGTGAACAGGACGATCGCGATGTGGCCGGTGCCGTTGGGGAGACGTCCCACGAGCGTCCCGGCGAGCAGCCGGGCGGCGTGCGGCGCTCTGAGGATGTCGAGGTATCCGGTGGCCCCGGCCATGATCCGCCCTTCTCCCCCGGCGGCGAGCCGAGGTTTTACGTATAACGTCGTCCGTCATACGTACCATGTCGACAGCCCACGGGTCCACCCACCGACTGAGGACGGCCTCCATGTCACACGCCCCGCCGAGCCGCCCCACCAGCAGGGACGTGGGCCGTCTCGCCGGGGTCTCGCAGGCCACCGTCTCGCTCGTGCTGGGCGACAAGTGGCGCGGGCGCGTCTCCGAGCGGACCGCGCAGGCCGTGCGGGAGGCCGCGCAGGAGCTCGGATACCGGCCGAATCTCGCGGCCCGCAGCCTCCGGCTCGGACAGACCAGGACCGCCCTCCTCGTGGTGCCGGCCCTGACCAACGAATTCTTCGCCCGCGTCTACACCGGCGCGGCGGCCGTCGCCGCCGAGCACGGGTTCGGCGTCGTCCTCTACCCCTCCCCCGAGGGCGTCGGCCCCGCGAGGGACCCCTTCGCCTCGGCACGGGCGGCGCTCGACGGGGTGATCGCCTCCTCCATGGCCGCAGAGGCCCTCGACGCCATCCGGGGCACCGACCTCCCGCTCGTGATGCTCGACAGCGACCCGGCCGAGTCGGGCGCCGCGGCCCATGTGAACCTCGACATCGCGGACGGGATGCGGCAGATGACGGACCATCTGCTGGCCCTCGGCCACCGCCGTTTCCTGCACCTCTCCTCGGCCGTCCCGTCCTGGACCTTCGACGTGCGCGCCCGCGCGCTCCAGGAGCGCCTGCGCTCCGTCCCGGACGCCCGGCTGCACCAGGTCTCCGCGCCCCTGGACGTGCCCGGCGGGCGCGAGGCCGCGCTGCGGGCCCTGGCCGCGCCCGGACCGCGCGCCACCGCGGTCGTCTGCGACGACGACGTCCTGGCCGCCGGCGCGTGCAAGGCCGTGCGCCGACTGGGACTGCGGGTGCCCGAGGACGTCTCGGTCACCGGCTTCGACGACCTCGCGCTCGCGACGGCCGTCGAGCCCGAGCTCACCACCCTCAGCCTGCCCGCCGAACAGGTCGGCGAACGGGGCATGGCCGCGCTGCTCGCCGTGCTCGACGGCCGCCCGCCCGAGGAGGGCGACCTGCCGGTGACGCTGGTCGTACGGGACTCCTCCGCGCCCGCCCCCACGCGCTGACCACGCGCCGGGCCCACGCCCTCCCGCGCCGCCGTGTGCCCGCCTGTGCCCGCCTGTGCCGTCCTGCGCCGCCCCTCGCCCCCACGCCCGCACACCGCTCCCGCGCGGCGGCTTGACAACGACCCCTGCGCTTGAGCCCGTGCGCCCCGTCGTGGAACGATCACGATCATGATGAGTTCGGCGGAGACCCCCATCGACGCCACCTTGATCGGGACCGTCCCCGCGCCGGACCGCGTGGAGCCCCTGCCCGAGGGCCGCCTCGCCGTCTGGACCGACCACCGACTGGAGATCCACGACCGCGACGCGTTCCTCGCCGGCAACGGCTCCCCGCTCCACGCCCAGCCCCTCCCGCCCGACGCCAGCGCCACCCCGCTGCCCGCCGGCGGCCTCGTCGCCGCCGAGACCGCCAGGATCCGCCGGATCGGCCCCGACGGCCGCGACCGCTGGGAGGTCGCCCACGCCCCCTGGCACGGCAGCCAGTGGAGCTCCAGACCGCCCGGATCACCCGCGGTGAGCCCCGACGGCCGTCACGTCAGCGTCGTCGTGCCGACGCTCGCGGCCAAAGGCGCCCCAGCCGTGCTCGTCTACGACGACGCACAAAAGCGCGAGTACGCCCGCGACACGCTGCTCCTCCTCGACGCCGCCACCGGCGAGGTCCTGGCCCGCCGGCCCATCGGGGCCGTCGCCTCCGACGTGACCCAGCGATGGCATCCGGACGGCTCGCTCCTCGCCCTCTCCTGCTGGACCGCCTGGCACAGCTGGTCGACCTGGTGGATCGAGCCGCGCCACGACGGACTGCACATCCGCGGCGGCGCCCCGATGCGCGAGGTGATCGACTTCGTGCCCGGCGCCTCACGCGTGCTCACGATCCGCCGCGCCGAGGGCATCGCCCCCAACGACGACCGCGACGAGCTCGCCTCCCACGAGATGGCCTCCGACGACCCGCACACCCTCATCGACCTCGGCACACTGGCCGTGGACCCCGACAACGACGAGTTCTCCGACGCGTTCCTGCTGGACTCCGCGCACGTCCTGGTCACCGGCCAGATCTATCTGCCCGGCCGGCCGGCGACCGTACGCCACTGGCTCTGCGACGCGGCCACCCTGAAGCCCCTGGGCCGGGTCCGCTACCCGGCGCCGGTCGGCTGCGAGGCGGTCCCGCTCGGCGACGGAAGCTGGCTCACACGGCGCGGGGAGCGCATGCACCACTGGGCGCTGCCCTAGGCCCTCCCAGGCAGCACGGAAAGCGCCCCGGACCGCGCGGGGCGGTCCGGGGCGCCTGCGGACAAGCCGAGGCGGCTACTCGCCGTCGTCGGTCTCCTCGTCCGACGGCGCGTCCGTCGGAGTGGACGCGGCGCCGTCGGCCTCCAGCAGCCGGGACAGCTGCCGTCCGACGATGCGCTTGAACTTGCGCTGCTGCGGGCGCGTACGGTCCAGGACCGCAACCTCAAGGCGCTCGGCGGGAATCTCCCGCTCCGTGCCGTTGGTCTGATTGGACAGGGCCTGCACAGCCAGCTTCAGCGCCTCGGCCAGGGACATTCCCTCCCGGTGCCGCTGATCGAGGAAGGTGCTGATCTGCTCGGCGTTGCCGCCCACCGCGACCGAGCCATGCTCGTCCACGATCGAGCCGTCGTGCGGCAGCCGATAGATCTGGTCGCCGTCCGGCGTGACGCCCACCTCGGCGACGACCAGCTCCACCTCGTACGGCTTCTCGGCCGCGCTGGAGAAGATGGTGCCCAGCGTCTGGGCGTAGACGTTGGCCAGCCCACGAGCCGTCACATCGTCGCGGTCGTAGGTATATCCACGCAGATCGGCATAGCGGACGCCGCCGATGCGCAGGTTCTCGTACTCGTTGTACTTGCCGGCCGCGGCGAAGCCGATGCGGTCGTAGATCTCGCTGAACTTGTGCAGCGCACGGGACGGGTTCTCGCCGACGAACACGATGCCGTCGGCGTACTGCAGCACTACGAGGCTGCGACCACGGGCGATGCCCTTACGGGCGTACTCCGCCCGGTCCTGCATGGCCTGTGCTGGGGAGACATAGAACGGCGTCGTCACCGGCTATCCGTCCCTTTCTGTCAGTGGCTGGGGAGCACCGCCCGGCGGTAGCTGGGGGAACATGTCAGAGCAGCGCGGCGCGCGGGCCGTCGGGCTGCTCGAGACGGCGCTCCAGGATGGAGCGGGCGATCTCGGAGGACTCCGCCTCGGTGAGCCGGCGGAAGCCGTCGTCGGTGATGACGGTCACGATCGGGTAGATCCGCCGGGCCACATCGGGTCCGCCGGTCGCCGAGTCGTCGTCGGCCGCGTCGTACAGCGCCTGGATGACCAGGGTGGTGGCCTGCTGCTCCGTCAGGTCCTCGCGGTAGAGCTTCTTCATCGCTCCCCGGGCGAAGATCGAGCCGGAGCCGGTGGCCGCGTAGCCGTGCTCCTCGGAGCGGCCGCCCGTCACGTCGTAGGAGAAGATGCGGCCCTTCTCGCGGTCGACGTCCCAGCCGGCGAAGAGCGGGACCACGGCCAGGCCCTGCATCGCCATGCCGAGATTGCTGCGGATCATGGTGGAGAGCCGGTTGGCCTTGCCCTCCAGGGAGAGTTGGGCGCCTTCGACCTTCTCGAAGTGCTCCAGCTCCAGCTGGAAGAGCTTGACCATCTCCACCGCGAGGCCGGCGGTGCCGGCGATGCCCACGGCCGAGTACTCGTCGGCCGGGAAGACCTTCTCGATGTCGCGCTGCGCGATCATATTGCCCATCGTCGCCCGCCGGTCGCCGGCGAGCACCACGCCGCCGGGGAACGTCGTCGCCACGATGGTCGTGCCGTGCGGGGCCTCGATCGCTCCCTGCAAGGGCGGCAGCACGCGCTTGCCGGGCAGCATGTCCGGGGAGTGCTGGCCCAGGAAGTCCATGAAGGACGAGGAGCCCGGCGTCAGGAAGGCAGCTGGTAGACGCCCGGTGCTACGAGTGTTGGCTTCCACGCGTTTCCCTCCAGATATGCGATGGCCCGACCCAGGGTGTCAGGATCGTCTCCCAACTTGCCGATGCCCGAATTGCAGTTGAAGCACAGTACGCCACGGACCCTACCCGTCTCGTGGCAGTGATCCACATGAACTGCGGGAGCGGCGAGACAGATCGAGCAGACACCCATCTGGGACCGGATCATCTCGTCCCGGTCGGCCTCGGTGATGCCGTACTGCCTCTTGAGGTGCCCCGCCCGCCCTTGAATGACCCGGCACGCCTTGCAACGCGTCGACAAGCCGTCAGAGGCGCTGGCATTGCGATGCCACTCCTCGTGAGGCTTTGTCTCGCCGCACCCATGACAGAACTTGTACCCCGCGGGAACCGGGACCCTCGGTCGCACCTTCCTGCCCTTGGCCAGCTGCCGTGCCTGATGGTATTCAGCCCAGCATTCCCGGCAGTACGCCTGCAGCCCGTCACGAGTCGATCTGTTGCTTGCGAAGGCTGCCCGCGGTCTCCACTCACCGCACCGCGAGCAGCGCTTCACGCCGTCCTCGCCTGACACGTTCACACTCTCACCGACGCCTTCGATTTGAAGGCGAAGTCACTGTCCACCCTTCTGAACGAAGGACCGCACGAAGTCCTCGGCGTTCTCCTCGAGGACATCGTCGATCTCGTCGAGCACCGAGTCGACGTCGTCGCTCAGCTTCTCCTGGCGTTCCTTGAGGTCTTCCGCAGCCTGCGCGTCCTGCGCCTGCTCCTCGACCTCCTCGGTGGAACGAGTGGCCTTCTGCTGTCCGCCGCCGGTGTCCTTGGTCGCCATACACCTCACCCCGCTCGGTTCGACGCTCTTGATCAGACCCTACAAGCCGGGTCCGACATCGGCCCCGCACTTGACTCAACGTCCGGGGACCACCTTCATGATTCCCTGACGAGGACCATTTCAGCCCCCGGACAGCACGCGGACCAGGTCTTCCGCGGTACGGCACCGGTCCAGGAGCTCCTTGACGTGGTTGCGCGTGCCGCGCAGCGGCTCCAGGGTCGGGACCCGCTGCAGGGAGTCACGGCCCGGCAGATCGAAGATGACCGAGTCCCAGGAGGCCGCGGCCACGTCGTCGGCGTACTGCTCCAGACAGCGGCCCCGGAAATAGGCGCGCGTGTCCTCAGGAGGCTTCGTCTCGGCCCGCTCCACGGCCGGCTCGTCCAGCAGCCGCTTCATCTTCCCGCGGGCCGCCAGACGGTTGTACAGGCCCTTGTCGGGGCGTACGTCGGCGTACTGGAGGTCCACCAGATGGAGGCGTGCCGCGTCCCAGTCCAGGCTGTCCCGCCTTCGGTAGCCCTCCATGAGCTCCCGCTTGGCGATCCAGTCCAGCTCGCCGGACAGGCTCATCGGGTCGTTCTCGAGCCGGTTGAGCGTGTCCTCCCAGCGGACCAGGACGTCCTTGGTCTGGTCGTCGGCGTCCGCGCCGAAACGCTCCTCCACGTACTTGCGGGCCAGCTCGAAGTACTCCATCTGGAGCTGGACAGCGGTGAGTGTCCGGCCGCTGCGCAGAGTGATCAGCCTTTGGAGCGTCGGATCGTGGGAGACCTGGTGCAGTGTGCGCACCGGCTGGTCGACCGCCAGGTCGACGGCGATGAAGCCGTCCTCGATCATGGACAGGACCAGGGCCGTCGTGCCCAGCTTGAGGTAGGTCGAGATCTCCGACAGGTTCGCGTCGCCGATGATCACATGGAGGCGGCGGTACTTCTCGGCGTCGGAGTGGGGCTCGTCGCGGGTATTGATGATCGGCCGCTTCAGGGTGGTCTCCAGGCCGACCTCGACCTCGAAATAGTCCGCTCGCTGGCTGATCTGGAACCCGTGCTCGTGGCCGTCCTGGCCGATTCCGACCCGTCCCGCGCCGGTGACGACCTGGCGGGAGACGAAGAACGGCGTCAGATGGCGCACGATGTCCGAGAAGGCGGTCTCCCGCTTCATCAGGTAGTTCTCGTGCGTGCCGTAGGACGCGCCCTTGTTGTCGGTGTTGTTCTTGTACAGGTGGATCGGCTGGGCCCCGGGCAGCTGGGCGGCGCGCTCGGCGGCCTCCGCCATGATCCGCTCGCCGGCCTTGTCCCACAGGACGGCGTCGCGCGGATTGGTGACCTCGGGCGAGCTGTACTCGGGGTGGGCGTGGTCGACGTACAGCCGCGCGCCATTGGTGAGGATCACATTGGCCAGGCCGATGTCCTCGTCCGTGAGCTGGCTCGAGTCGGCGGCCTCGCGGGCGAGGTCGAAGCCGCGGGCGTCCCGCAGCGGATTCTCCTCCTCGAAGTCCCAGCGGGCGCGCCGCGCCCTGTGCATCGCCGCCGCGTAGGCGTTGACGATCTGGGACGAGGTGAGCATGGCATTGGCGTTCGGGTGGCCCGGGACGGAGATTCCGTACTCCGTCTCGATGCCCATTACTCGCCGTACGGTCATGCGGCCCTCCTTGCCCGGCGGCGCTCCCCTCCGGGAACGGCGCTCAAGTACCGCTGTTGCTCCGGTGCGTGTGCGGTGCCCGTCCCCGCACTGCGCGACTCGGCGGTACCGAAGAGCCTAGAACGCCTCTGCGCTGGTGGGGAGATCAATTTCGTCATTGCTCCGGTGTGGTCGGACCTGTCGGGAAAGCAACCGGCTGCGGATGCTCGTCCCCCCTGCCTTCGGCGGGGGGACCCCCAGCATCCGCAGCCGATATGCGATCTACAGGTACTGACCGGTGTTCGCCACCGTGTCGATGGAACGCCCGGTGTCCGCGCCCTGCTTTCCGGTGACGAGGGTGCGGATGAAGACGATCCGCTCGCCCTTCTTGCCGGAGATCCTGGCCCAGTCGTCCGGGTTGGTGGTGTTGGGCAGGTCCTCGTTCTCCTTGAACTCGTCCACGCAAGCCTGGAGGAGGTGGGAGACCCGAAGGCCCTTCTGGTTGTGGTCGAGGAAGGCCTTGATGGCCATCTTCTTGGCCCGGTCGACGATGTTCTGGATCATCGCGCCGGAGTTGAAGTCCTTGAAGTAGAGGACTTCCTTGTCGCCGTTGGCGTACGTGACCTCGAGGAAGCGGTTCTCCTCGGATTCCGCGTACATCTGCTCCACGACGGACTGGATCATCGCGTGGGCAGCGGCGTCCTTCGAGCCGCTGTGCTCGGACAGGTCGTCCGCGTGCAGCGGCAGCGAGGCCGTGAGGTACTTGGCGAAGATGTCCTTCGCCGCCTCCGCGTCCGGACGCTCGATCTTGATCTTGACGTCGAGCCGGCCCGGTCGCAGGATCGCGGGGTCGATCATGTCCTCGCGGTTGGAGGCGCCGATGACGATGACGTTCTCCAGGCCCTCCACACCGTCGATCTCGGCGAGCAGCTGGGGGACGATGGTGTTCTCCACGTCCGAGCTGACACCGGAGCCGCGGGTGCGGAAGAGGGACTCCATCTCGTCGAAGAAGACGATGACGGGGGTGCCCTCGCTGGCCTTCTCACGAGCACGCTGGAAGACGAGGCGGATGTGCCGCTCGGTCTCGCCGACGTACTTGTTGAGGAGCTCGGGGCCCTTGATGTTGAGGAAGTAGCTCTTCCCCGCGGGCTGGCCGGTCACCTCGGCGACCTTCTTGGCAAGGGAGTTGGCGACGGCCTTGGCGATGAGCGTCTTGCCGCAGCCTGGCGGGCCGTAGAGCAGGATGCCCTTCGGCGGGCGCAGTTCGTGCTCCTTGAAGAGGTCCGGGTAGAGGTAGGGAAGCTCGACCGCGTCGCGGATCATCTCGATCTGGCCGCCCAGACCGCCGATCTTCTCGTAGTCGACGTCCGGGACCTCTTCGAGGACGAGCTCTTCGACCTCGCTCTTGGGGACCACCTCGTAGACGTAGCCGGAGCGGGGCTCGAGCAGCAGGGCGTCGCCGGGGCGGATGGTGATGTCCAGCAGCGGCTCCGCGAGCCGCACCACCCGTTCCTCGTCGGTGTGCCCGACCACCAGGGCGCGCTCGCCGTCCTCGAGGATCTCCTTGAGGGTGACGATGTCCCCGGCGCGCTCGTACTCCATGGCCTCGACCACGTTGAGCGCCTCGTTGAGCATGAGTTCCTGGCCGCGCCGGAGCTCGTCGAGCTCGACGCTGGGGCTGACGTTCACCCGGAGCTTGCGGCCCCCGGTGAAGATGTCGCATGTGCCGTCCTCGTTCGCCTGCAGGAAGACACCGAAGCCGGCCGGCGGCTGTGCGAGCCGGTCGACCTCCTCCTTGAGGGCCACGATCTGGTCGCGGGCCTCACGGAGCGTATTGGCGAGCCGCTCGTTCTGAGCGGACACGCCGGCCAGGTTCGTCTGCAGCTCGACGATCCGCTCTTCGAGAATCCTCGTATGACGCGGAGAGTCGGCGAGCTTGCGGCGCAGGACGGCGATTTCCTGCTCGAGATAGGCAACCTGGCCGGCTGGGTCTTCAGACCCCCGCCCCGGCCGGATGCCGCGGTTGATGTCGTCGTCGTGGGCTGCCACGGTCCTCACCTCCTCCAAGGGGAGCTGGACGCTTCCTGACCCTACCTGGGTGGGTGGTGATTGAAACCCCTAGATCACAAAGACGGTAGGGGTGTGTCCGATCTTCACCCTTGCGCTCTCCCTCACGCCAGGGGAATACCCACCCATCAACATCGGAAAGCCGCCGGTTGTATCGTCGAACTGTTCAACACCCGTCAGGGCTGGCGCGACTTGCTTCACATTGCTACACCCGACGAAGGAAACGGCAGGAGATATGACCGTGCAGCACGAGGTCCCCACCGAAGGCGTCGGAGAGGCTCTGGAGGTCTGGATCGATCAGGACCTCTGCACTGGGGACGGGATCTGCGCGCAGTACGCCCCCGAGGTCTTCGAGCTCGACATCGACGGGCTCGCCTATGTGAAGAGCGCCGACGACGAGCTTCTGCAGGCCCCGGGCGCGACAACGCCGGTGCCGCTGCCCCTGCTGCGCGACGTGGTGGACTCCGCCAAGGAGTGCCCGGGCGACTGCATCCATGTACGGCGGGTCGCGGACAGCGTCGAGGTGTACGGCCCCGACGCGGAGTGACGGATCACACACCCCGCGCGTCGGCCTGGGCGGTCCGGACGAACTTCCCGCCCTGCCAGCGCCACTTGACCTTCTCCTGCACGTCCGGGCAGCAGCTGGGCACGCTCGGCGACGAGTAGCCGAAGAGGGTCGCCGTGACCGCTCCGTCACGGACGGCGAAGTCGCCGACGCTCAGCTTCTGGGCGGGCTCCACCAGGGTCGCCACCACGCGGGAGCCGTCCGGCGTGCGGGTCAGCACGTAGACGCCGCTGGGCGGGGTGCCCGAGCCCGCGTCGCAGCGGGCCACGGCGACGGTCTCGGGACTGCCGTCGCCGTCGAGGTCGCCGGTGGCCTTCTTGGTCACGACGCTCTTCGCCCCGCCGCAGGCGAGCGGGAAGGCCGCCGTGTCCGCGTCGGGCGCGGGGGCGGGGTCGGGGGCCGCGACGGCGCCCGTCCCGGGTCCGGCGCCGCCTGCCTGGGAGGCGGTGGCGGCCTCGGGCTGCAGCAGTCCCGCCGCCGCGACGACCGCGGCCATGGCCGCCGCCGTGGCGAGCCAGTGCACCGGGCGGGCGTGGGTGTGCGCGAGGTCCGGTACGGCGGAGGTCTGCACGCGGATGTCTCCTGTGAAGGCGGTGCCGGTGGGGGTGGCTCGCATCGTGCCATAGGTCACATGCGGTGTGGAACAGGGGGGTCCGACGTGTCTGTCAGGAATCCGGCTGGGTCCGTCAAGAAGGGGTCAACGCCAGGACGCCGCCGCCGAGTTCTCCGCGGGGATGCGGGAACTCGGCGGCGGCGTCCGCACGTTGTCTGATTGTTCCGGTTCAGCCCTTGTTGGGGCCTTCGTAGTCGTCGCCGTACGCGCCCTTGGCGGGGCGGCGGCGGCGCATCGGCGGCTCCACGCCGTCAGCGAGCCGTCGGGCGGTGACCAGGAAGCCGGTGTGGCCGATCATCCGATGGTCCGGACGGACGGCCAGGCCCTCGACGTGCCAGTTGCGGATCATCGACTCCCACGGCTGCGGCTCGGCGAAGCAGCCGATCTCGCGGATGGACTCGACGGTCCGCGCGAGCTGGGTGGTGGTCGCGACGTAGCAGCAGAGGATGCCGCCGGGCACGAGCGCCTTGGAGACGGCCTCCAGGCACTCCCAGGGGGCGAGCATGTCCAGGATCACGCGGTCGACGTCGGCGTCGGTCAGGTTGTCCTGGAGGTCGCCGACGGTGAGCTGCCAGGCGGGGTGCGGCTCCCCGAAGTAGCGCTCCACGTTCTGCTGGGCGATCTCGGCGAAGTCCTCGCGGCGCTCGTAGGAGTGCAGCATGCCGTGGTCGCCGATGGCACGCAGCAGGAAGGCGCTCAGCGAGCCCGAACCCACCCCGGCCTCCACGACGCGCGCGCCGGGGAAGATGTCGGCGAAGGCCAGGATCTGGCCCGCGTCCTTGGGGTAGACCACGGCGGCGCCGCGGGGCATGGACAGGACGTAGTCGGGGAGCAGGGGGCGCAGCGCGAGGTAGGCGACGTTTCCCGTGGTTCGGACAACACTGCCCTCGGGAGCGCCGATCAGCTCGTCGTGCGGGAAGGAACCCTTGTGGGTGTGGAAATTCTTCCCGGCTTCGAGCGTGAACGTGTAGTGGCGTCCCTTGGGGTCGGTGAGCTGGACCTGGTCCCCGACCTTGAAGGGCCCGCGTCGGCGGGCGGCACCGGTCGGTTCGGACATGTGACCAGCCTACCGGCCCTGACCGGCCCCGAGGACCAAGTCCGGGCGTGGGGGCGCGCGGCCGGGCGGCCCGCGCGCTCCCCCGGGGGGTCAGGACGCCGGCCTCGGTGTCGGGACCGCGGCGTCGGGGTCAGGACTGCGGGCGGGCCATGGCGGCGACGAAGGCGCGTTCCACGTCCGCCGTGGAGAGCACGCCGTAGATCTCTCCCGTGGCCTCCACCACGAGGTACTCCGTCGCCGGGGACTCCCTGAGCTTGTCGAGGAGCGCCTCGCCCGCCAGCTCCGCGGAGACCTTCATGCCCTCGGTGAGCTCCTGGGCGAGGCCGCTGACCGCGACCCAGGGGCGACGGTGCTCGGGGACGCCGACGATGGCCGTCTCCCGGACCAGCGCCTTCGGCTCGCCGTGGCCGTCGACGACGACCAGGGCGCGCGCGCCGGCCTCGTTGGCGCGGCGCAGGGCCTCGGAGAGCGGGGTGTCGGACTCGACGGGGACCGCGCGCCGGGTGAGGGTGCGGGCCTCCAGCTCGGGGAGGTGCTCACGCAGCCGGGCCATGCGCAGGCTGTTGCCCGCGCCGGTCCAGATGATCGCCGCGAGGATCGCCGCCAGCAGGGCGTCGGTGACCGTCTCCATGCCGCCGATGTCCTCGGTGGCGTTGCCGAGGGCGCCGGTGTGGGTGAGCAGCGGGAGGCCGACGAGGACTGCGACGGCCAGCGCGCGGCCGACCCAGGCCGCGGCGACCGTGCCGGCCATCGGCCTGCCGGTGATCTTCCAGACGACGGCGCGCAGCATCCGGCCGCCGTCCAGCGGCAGGCCGGGCAGCAGGTTGAACGCGGCGACGATCAGGTTGGAGATCATCAGGCCGGCCAGCAGCACGCCGGGGACGGTGCCCGGCTCCACGGCCTTCATCCCGAGGTAGAAGACGCCGGACAGGACGAGGGAGAGCAGCGGGCCGACGAAGGCGAGGACGAACTCGCGGCCGGGGGTCTCGGACTCCTTCTCGATCTCCGAGACGCCGCCGAAGAACTGGAGCTGGATACGGCGCACCGGGAGCTTGAACCGGAGCGCGGCGATGGTGTGCGCCAGCTCGTGCACCAGCACGGAGGCGTAGAAGGCGACCGCGAAGAAGAGCGAGACGAGGTAGCGTGCGCCTCCGAGCTCGGGGAGCACGCGGTCGAGCTGGCCGCCGAAGACCCAGGTGATCAGGGCCGCGACGATGAACCAGCTGGGGGCGACGTACACCGGCACGCCGAAGGGGCGGCCCATCAGAATGCCGCCGCCCGGGCCGTCGGAGCGCGGCGGCTTGTCGCGGTCGGGGGGCGGACCCTCCGTGCCGGACCGCGGCCGCTCGCGCTCGCCGCTCGTGTCGTCCTCGTTCACGGGTTCCCTTCTTCGAGACTGGCCGCTCGCTCGATCATCCCTGCGCGAGGGTCTGAGGTCGATGGTATTCCGCTCGCTGTCAGTGGCGGGCCGTAGGGTCTGAGTCATGAGTACGAGTCAGCAGCCCTCCTCGTTGTCGCCGTCGCGGGCGAGCGACTTCATGCAGTGTCCCCTGCTGTACCGGTTCCGGGTGATCGACAGGCTTCCGGAGAAGCCCAGCGAGGCGGCTACCCGCGGGACGCTGGTGCACGCCGTGCTGGAGCGGCTCTTCGACGACCCGGCGGTGGAGCGGACGGCGCCGCGGGCGAAGGCGATGATTCCGGGGCAGTGGCAGCGGCTGCTGGAGTCGAGGCCGGAGCTGGGCGAGCTGTTCGCCGAGGACGCGGAGGGCGAGCGGCTGGGGCGGTGGCTGGGCGAGGCGGAGCAGCTGGTCGAGCGGTGGTTCTCGCTGGAGGATCCGACGCGGCTGGAGCCCGCGGAGCGGGAGATGTTCGTCGAGACGGAGCTGGAGTCGGGGCTACGGCTGCGCGGCGTCATCGACCGGGTCGACGTGGCGCCCAGCGGCGAGGTGCGGATCGTCGACTACAAGACGGGCAAGGCGCCGCGCCCGGAGTACAGCGAGGGCGCGCTGTTCCAGATGAAGTTCTACGCCCTGGTGATCTGGCGGCTGAAAAACGTCGTTCCCAGGCGGCTTCAGCTGGTGTATCTGGGCAGCGGCGACGTACTGACGTACGACCCGGTGCCGGCGGACCTGGAGCGCATCGAGCGCAAGCTGCTGGCGCTGTGGGACGCGATCCGGCTGGCGACCGAGACGGGCGACTGGCGGCCCCGGCCGACCAAGCTCTGCGGCTGGTGCGACCACCAGGCGGTCTGTCCGGAATTCGGGGGCACTCCCCCGGTATATCCGCTGAGCGTTTCCCCGGCGGCTTCGGCGGAGGATGACCAGGGCAGAATGGGCCCGGTCTAGAAGAAGGAGTACCCGTGGCTATCCGCGTCCTACTGGTCGACGACCAACCGCTGCTGCGCACCGGCTTCCGGATGATTCTGGAGGCGGAGCAGGACATCGCGGTCGTCGGCGAGGCCGGGGACGGCCTCCAGGCGCTCGACCAGGTGCGGGCGCTGCAGCCCGATGTGGTGCTGATGGACATCCGGATGCCGCGGATGGACGGCGTCGAGGCGACCCGGCAGATCACCGGTCCTGGGCGGGACGGCCCGGCGAAGGTGCTGGTGCTGACCACGTTCGACCTCGACGAGTACGTGGTGGAGGCGCTGCGGGCGGGGGCGAGCGGCTTCCTGCTGAAGGACGCGCCCGCCAATGAGCTCGTGCAGGCGATCCGGGTGGTCGCGGCGGGCGAGGCGATGCTGGCTCCGAGCATCACGCGGCGGCTGCTGGACAAGTACGCGGACCATCTGCCGTCGGGCGAGGAGCCGGTTCCGGACACGCTGAACACGCTGACGGAGCGCGAGGTCGAGGTGCTGAAGCTGGTCGCGCGGGGGCTGTCGAACGCGGAGATCGCGGCCGATCTGTTCGTCAGCGAGACGACGGTCAAGACGCATGTGGGCCATGTGCTGACGAAGCTGGGGCTGCGGGACCGGGTGCAGGCGGCGGTGTACGCGTACGAGAGTGGGTTGGTGCGGCCGGGAGCGCAGTGATCTGGGGGCCGGGGACCTGGGACCTGCTGGGGCACCGCCCCAGACCCCGCGCCTCAAACTCCCCCAGACTTCGTCCGGGGGGACCCCCACGGGGCTGGATTGGGCCGCCCGAGCCTGAAGGAGGCACCCCCGAACCAGGCCGCCTCAAGCGCCGGCGGGGCTGGATTTGGCCACCTGAGTCTGGAGGAGGCCCCTCCGAACCAGGCCGCCTCAAGCTCCCCCAGACTTCGTCCGGGGGGACCCCCACGGGGCTGGGTAGGCGCGGGGATCAGGGGTTTGACCCCGGGCCCCGCGCCTGGAGGGCGGGCTAGGCCTCCTTCTTCAGCTCCCAGAAGCGGAAGACCGTCGAGGCGTCCAGGGTCCACTCCAGGCCCCTGACGCTGCCGTAGGCCACCGCGTACTGCTTGCCCTGCCAGAGGGGGAGGATCGGGAGGTCGGCCGCGACCTCGTCCTGGAGGGTTCCGTACTGGTCCTCCGTCGAGGCGCGGTCCGCGACGGCCGCCGTCGCCGGGAGGATCGTCTCGGTGATCTTCTTGTTCTCGTAGTTGTTGCCGAGAACATTGCCCTCGCCGAAGAACGGCTGCGTGAAGTTGTCCGGGTCCGGGTAGTCCGGAACCCAGCCCTTCACATAGACGCCGTACTTCCCGGCCGCGATGTCCTTCTCGTACTGCTCGAAGCTGACCGACTTCACCGTCGCGTCGAACAGGCCGCTCGCGTTGAGCTGCTTGGCGATCGCGTTCATCTCGTGGTCGGTGGCCGGGCCGAAGCGGGTCGGCGTGGACCAGAGGGTGAGCTGGACCTTGCCGGTGATCCCGGCGGAGCGCAGCGCCTGCTGGGCCCGCTCCGGCTGCGGAGTGCCGCCGTACAGGTCGAAGAAGGCGGTGTTGTGGCCGGTGATGCCGGCCGGGACGATCGAGTACAGCGGGGTCGCCGTGGACTGGTACACGTCCCGCACCAGCGCGTCGCGGTCGATGAGGTGCGCGATGGCCTTGCGGACGCCCAGCTTGCCGACGACGGGGTCGTTGAGGTTGAAGACCAGGTGCTGGACCTCGGCGCTGGTGCCCTCGACGACCTCGATGCCCGCGGCGTCGGCCGAGGCCGAGCCCTGGAGGTCGGTGATGACGTCCACCGGGAGGCCGCGGTAGGCGACGTCGACCTTGCCCTTGCTGAGCGCGGAGGCCAGCTCCTTCTGGTCGCCGTGGAAGAACTTCAGGGTGACGCCGGAGTTCTGTGCCTGGGCGGTTCCCTTGTACTCGTCGTTGAGGGCGAAGGCCGCCTCGCCGTCGCCGAACGAGTCGAGCTTGTACGGCCCCGAGCCGACCGCCTTGCCGTCGGTGCGCAGCTGGTCGGCCGGGTACTCGCGGTGGTCGACGATGGAGCCGGCGCCCGAGGCGATCTTGCTCGGGAACGTGGCGTCGGGGACCTTGAGTTCGAAGACGACGGTCTTGTCGTCCGGCGTCTTGATCTTGTCGATCGTGGAGAGCAGAGGCAGCGGGCCGTCGTCGCTGGCGATCTTCTGGACGCGCTCGAAGGAGAACTTCACGTCCTCGGAGGTGAGGCTGTTGCCGTTGCTGAACTTCAGACCGTCGCGCAGGGTGCAGCGGTAGACCTTGCTGCCGCCCTTGTCGAAGGTGCAGTTCTCGGCGGCCTCCGGCTGGGGCGTGGAGCTGCCCTTGGGGAAGCTGAGCAGCGACTGGAACACGTTGTTGAACAACAGCCAGGAGCCCGGGTCGTACCCTGCCGCCGGGTCGGTGGACAGGACCTCGTCCGCCATGCCGATGACGAGCGATTCGCTGTCGCCCGCGGCGGCCCCGTCCTTGTCGTTGCCGCAGCCGCTCAGCAGACCGGCGGCCAGCCCCGCAGCGAGCGGGGCCGTCAGCCACTTGTTACGTGCCTTCACAGAACCGTGCCTCTGTCTCGTGTACCGGCGGGCGGCGATTTGCCCCGCCGAATTCTGATCGGGGGTCAGGCGCCGCCGCGCCCCAGCTCCCACAGCTGCAGATCGGAGCTGGAGTTGAGCACCCACTCCACTCCGGTGATCTCGTCGCGGGCCGCGACGTACTGCTTGCCCTGCCACAGCGGGAGCACGGGGACGTCGTTCGCGACGATCTCCTGCATCTGCGTGAAGGCCTGGGACGCCGCGCTGCGGTCGGCCTGGCGGCGCGACTGCGGGATGAGCTCGCGGGCGACGTCGCTGACGTAGGGCGTGTTGAGGAAGTTGCCCTCGTCCAGGAACGGGGCGATGTAGTTGTCCGGGTCCGGGAAGTCGGGGAACCAGCCGAGGCCGTAGACGGCGTAGTCGCCGTTCTTCTGGGCGGGGCGGAACGTCGACCACTCGGCGCCCTCGACGCTGACGTCGAAGAGCTTCGTCGCGTTCAGCTGGTCGCGCAGCGCCTCGAACTCCTTGGCGGTGCCCTCGCCGTAGTGGTCGGTGGTGTAGTGGAGCTTCAGCTTCACCGGTGTGGCGACGTCCGCGCCGCTGAGGATGGCCTCGGCCTTCTGGCGGCTGGGCTCGCCGTACTTCTTGTAGAAGGAGTTGGTGTGGGCGGCGATGCTCGACGGGATCAGCGAGTAGAGCGGCTCGGCTGTCGCGCCGTACACCTGGCCGGCGATCTGGCCGCGGTCGACGACGGCGGCCATGGCCTGGCGGACGGCCTTGTTCTTCACCGACGGGTCCTCGGTGTCGAAGGCGAGGTAGCGGATCTCCAGGCCGGGCACCTCGGTGAGCTCGACGCCCTCTGTGGGGTTCTCCGACAGCTCCTTGATCTGCCCGGGGGACATCGCGCGGGTCATCAGGTCGACGTCGCCGGACTCGAGGGCGTTGCCCATGGACTCGGCGTCGTCGAAGGAGCGGAGCTCGACCTCGTCGTTGCGGAGTTTGAGGTCGCCCTTGTACTCGGGGTTCCTATTGAAGACGATCTTGGTGAGCCGCTCGCCGTCGGTCTCGGTCTTCATGGTGTAGGGGCCCGATCCGTCCACCTGGAAGCCCTCGCGGAGCTTCTTGCCGTCGTAGTTCTTCTTGCTGACGATGGCGGCGGCCGGTGTCGAGAGCTTGTACGGGAAGGTCGCGTCGGGCGTCGAGAGGTGGAAGACCACCTCGTCTCCAGCGGCGTCGATGGAGGCGATGTTCGACAGCAGTGCGGCGGTGCCGTTGTCGGCGTCGATGTCCAGGACGCGCTGGATGGAGAACTTGACGTCCTCGGCGGTGACCGGCGTGCCGTCGGCGAACTTCAGCCCGGGGCGCAGCGTGCAGCGGTAGGTCTCGCTGGCCTTGCCCTTGAAGGAGCAGGACTTGGCGGCGTCGGGCACCGGCTCGCCGCCGCCGCGCGGGGCGTGCATCAGCGTCTGGAGGGTCTGGCGGAGCACGTTCCAGGCGCCGGTGTCGTAGGCGTAGGCCGGGTCGAGGGGCGCGGGGGCGTCCTGGGTCGCGGTGAACTGGTCCGTGGTGCCCACGACGATGGCGTTGTCGCTGCTGGACGCGCCGACCGTGCTGCCGCAGGCGACGAGCGCGGGCGCGAGCAGTCCGGCCACGGCCGGCAGCACCAAGGTCTTGCGGTTCATCCTGGACGTTCTCCTCATACGGCACTGCGGTTCAGCGTTGTCGGCGCGCGGGCACTCCGCCGCGGCCGCTCGTTCGGAGCGGTGCGTCGGGCCGGGTAAACAGGGCGATCGGCACTGTGCTCCCCATGGCTGGGTGGCCGCCGAGACTCGTCGGTGATGCGACGGAGTTCTCGCGATGAGATTAGTAGGCGATGCCAGGAATGCTTGACCAGGCCCGAGTTGGGCCGTAAGCGCTGAGTGATCAGTAATGCCGGTGAGTGGATGGCTATGCCATGGATGATTCGTACACGGCTCCATCAATCCGGACACAAAGGTGCGCCCGGCGTCTCATGATCGAGACGCCGGGCGGCTGGGGCGCGGGCCAGGGGCGCACTCACAGTGACGAACGTCACGCGGTGAATTCATCTGTCAGGGCCACGGCAAAGTAAGCGGAGGGCCACGGAAAGGAAAAGAGCGGACGCCCGGAGTTTTCCCCGCATTCAAGAAACACGGACAGTACACGCATCAGTTCAGCGTGGTGATGAGCGTACGGAGAAAGACAAGGTCGACTTCTTCGAGCGAGCGGACGATCACCCGGCCGTCGGCGGGCGCGATCGGCGCCACCGACGGCACCGCCACGACCCGGCAGCCCGCCGCCTCCGCGGCCGCCACACCGGTCGCGGTGTCCTCGATGACCGCGCATCTGGCCGGGTCGGCGCCCAGGCCGCGGGCGGCGATCAGATACGGGTCCGGGTGGGGCTTGGTGCGCGCCACCTCGTCGCCGGCCACCGACAGCGCGAAGTGCTGCGGGCCGAGCGAGGCCAGGACGCGGTCGATGATGCGCCGGTGGGAGGCCGAGACCAGGGCGGTGGGCACATTGTGCGCGGCCAGCTCGGCCAGCAGGCGGGCGGCGCCCGGCATCAGCGGCACGCCGCGGCCGATGCGGTCCTCGAAGCGCTCGTTGAGCAGCACGGTCAGCTCGGCGAGGGTGATGTCCGCGCCGGTGGCCTCGATGAGATAGCCGGCGCTGCGGGTCATGGGGCCGCCGACCACCACGTCCCGCCATGATTCGTCGAGCCGGTGGCCGAGGTCCGCGAAGACCTCCACCTCGGCGTCCCACCAGAAGCCCTCGGTGTCCACGAGGGTGCCGTCCATGTCGAGGAAGACCGCCTGAAGGGCGGAGCCCTCGGCTGAACGGGTCAAGGACGCGGGGACCGTACTGGTCATCCGGCACACCTCCATGAGGGACGAGAAGGCCGGCCGCCTTCGCCGCGGGGGCTCCCCGCTGGAAAAGGCGACCGGCCTGCACTGGACCGACCAGTGTACGACGAGTACGACTAACGTGCGTTGAAGTACTTCGCCTCGGGGTGGTGGATGACGATCGCGTCGGTGGACTGCTCGGGGTGGAGCTGGAACTCCTCGGAGAGCTCGACGCCGATCCGCTCGGGCTCCAGGAGCGCGGCGATCTTCG
>NZ_JBFAYB010000071.1:0-46962 GCF_040681075.1 Streptomyces sp. NPDC051907
CGGCCCAGCCGGTCCAGGCCGCTCTGCCGGTCACCGCCCTGCTCGCCCGGGGAACCGCGCTGACCGGACTCGCCCGCGACATCCTGTCCCCGGCCCGGCTCAAGGGCCTCGGGATGTTCGACCCGGCGGCCGTGGACCGCCTGCTGACCGCCCAGCTCGCCCGGCCCGCCGACCGGCTCGCGACGGCCGTCTGGTCGCTGCTGATGTTCGAGCTGTGGCGCGAGGAGTACGGGGTCGCGCGCCTGGCCTCCCGTCTGCCCCGCCGGGCGGCGGCTCCCGCGGACCTGCCGGTGCTCAGCCGCAGGCTGGTCGCGTACTAGGCGGGTGCGCGGGGTCCCGGTGAGCTTGGGGACTCATGCGTGCGGGACACCCGAGATGGAACATTCGTCTCGTAATCGTTCGCATGGTCGCACGGCCGTCGGGGTGGGCGGAGTGACCCGGAGCAGGAAGAGAAACACGGATGAAGTCCAAGGTCATCGCATCACTCGCCACCTGCGCGGCAGTCGTCGCAGCCGTGGTCATCGGATCGCGGGACAAGGGAGGAGCCACACCGGGGTCCACGCCTCTGAGCAGGCTGGGGGTGTGGGTCCGCAACTGCCCCCCATGCCCAAAGGCGTTCCGCCGAAACTGACGGAGCATCGCTCCCGGCGCCCGCTGCCGACTACGGCAGCGGGCGCCGCATGCGTCCGCGGCTCCACGCCGATGGACGGGGGAGGGATCCGAACCGGCCCCGGACCAGCGGCGGGCAGGTCGCCGCGTCTGGTGGCCTGGAACGAGGCCGGCGTCTGGGATCGGCTGCACCAGCTGCTGCTGAACAAGCTGCGGTCGAAGAACGGCCGCGCCGCCCCGGACGGGCCGAGGTCGGCCGTCAGCCGGCGACGTCGCCCAGCACCGGCCCCGAGTGCCGGGGCAGTACGGCGAGGACGCTGGTGCCGTGCGGAAGCGGGCCGACGGTGCACCAGCCGCCGATCTCCGACGCCCGGTCGGCCATGGAGCGCAGGCCCATCCCGCCGGCGTCCGGGCCCCTGTCGGCGCAGGTCCCTTCGATGCCGACCCCGTCGTCCAGGACGGTCAGCGTGAGCGCCATGCTGTCGACGTGCACCTGGACGTCGGCGCGGCGGGCCCGGGCGTGGCGCAGCACGTTGTTCAGGGCCTCGGCGGCGATCCGGTAGGCCGCCACCTCCACGGCCGCCGGAAGGGGCGGCAGCGGCGAGGGGACGAGCTCGAAGCCGACGGCGAGCCCCGGGCTGTCGAAGGCGGCGGCCAGCTGGCGCAGCGCGGCGCTGAGGCCGAGCTCCGCCAGCGGGGCGGGACCGAGCTGATCGGTGATCCGCCGTACCTCCTTGATCGCCATGCCGAGGTCGCCGGAGACCTTCCTGAGGGCCTCGTGCATGGGGTCCTCGGACGGCATCCGCGCCGCGGCGTTGTCGACGCGGAGCCGGAGCCCGGCGAGGGCCGGGCCGAGCCCGTCGTGGATGTCCCGGCGCAGGCTGCGCCGCTCCTCCTCGCGCGCGGTGACGATCTGCTCCCGGCTGGTCTGCAGGTCCTCCTGCAGACGCAGCGAGGCGAGGGCCGGAGCCGCCTGGTTGGCGAGCGACGACAGAATGCCGGTGTCCTGGTCGTCGAGCGTCTCCTCGCCCTCCCGGGGGCTGACCGACAGATAGCCGATGACCGTGCCGTGGTGCAGCAGTTCGAAGTGCTGCCGGTCCGCGCCCGCGTGTCCCGCCCGCGCGAGCGTCTTGGGACCGGCGCGGGTGTGCACGGCCAGCGCGGCGCCCGGCAGCCGCAGCGTCTCCACGACGGTGGTGCACAGTGTGGCCGGGATGTCCTGAGGACTGCCCGCATGGCTGATGCGCTCGGCGAGGGTCTGCAGCACCTGATAGGGATGCGTCCGGTCTCCGTAGTACAGCCGGTCGACCATCCCCATCGCCCAGCCCCTGGTGCGGCGCAGCCCGGCGCCCAGCAGGAACGCCAGCGCCACCAGCACCACCGCGTCGGCTGCCCGGTTCGGCGTCAGCCCGCCCGCCAGGACCGCCGCGGCGGCGACGTAGACGGCCGTGAGCACCGTGGCCACCAGCAGCCCGGCCAGGATCCGCCGCGCGGACCGGCTGATGCGCCAGGAGCCGGTGCGCATCACCACGTAGACCACCGTCGCCGCCCACAGCGCCGAGGCGGCCGTGAACACGGTGTACGTCGGCCAGTAGTAGCGGTCCGCGAAGCGGTAGTACAGCTGCTGCGCGCCCGCCCACAGCAGATATGTGCCCAGCAGCAGCATGAGATGGCGGCGGTGGCGCGGCTCGCCGCGGCGGATCCGCGTCAGCAGCACGGCGGTGCTCACGCCGATGAGCAGGAAGTGGCCCACCTCCTGAGCGGGCGCCAACAGGCTGCTGAGCCAGGCTGCCTGCTCGCCCCACCAGCCCTCGGCCAGCGGGTTCGCGGCGCCGAAGCCCTCGGCGAAGGCCGCGTAGGAGAACACCTGCGGCACCAGCCAGACGGCTACGGCGCCGAGATAGATCCACCAGCCCCTGGACAGCCGTCCTTCGGGGAACCACAGCGGCAGCGAGTACCAGAGCGTGGCCTTGACCAGGTTGGCCACGGCCTCGAAGGCGATGACCGCTCCCCGCCACCCGGGACCCGGCGTCTCCAGCCACATGGGGGCGGCGGCCACGGACGGCAGGATCACGGCCATCGAGTAGACCAGCAGCGCCCATCCGAAGGGCGCTGCGCCGGGCCAGTGGGCGTGGATGAGCACAGCCGCTGCGGCCGTCGGCAGGCCGTACAGCAGGACCCGCAGGCCCTGGGCGCTCTCGGCCACGCCCGGCGATCCGAGGTTGGCGAGCAGATAGCAGATCCACAGACCGCTCAGGGTGAGCGTGGCGGCGGCGCACAGCGCGGCGGCGGCGAGCTGCCCCTCGCCTTCCGCATAGCGGGCCCCGAACAGCGTCCGCTCACTGTGCTCACTCCGTGAAGTCATCTCCTTACCTATAGTAATCAACATGATCGAAGAAACCTCCGGGGGACCCGAGGCGGCGCCCGTGACGGTGTTGCTGGTCGACGACCATCCGATGTTCCTGGACGGGCTGCGCGGGGCCCTGCTCCCGCAGGACGGGTTCCGTGTGGTGGGGGAGGCGTCCTCGGCCGAGGAGGCCATCGCGCTCAGCCTGCAGACCTCGCCGCAGGTGGTCGTGCTCGACCTCGGGCTGCCCGACGCCTCCGGCATCGAGGTCACCCGGCGGCTGCTGAGCGACCGCCAGGAGGTCCGGGTGCTGGTCCTGAGCATGTCCGAGGACGACGACAACGTCCTGGCGGCGATGCGGGCCGGGGCCGGCGGCTACCTCGTCAAGGGGGCCGACCGCGAGGAGATCCTCGCGGCGATCCGGACCGTGGCCGGCGGCGGCGCCGTGTTCGGACCGCGGATCGCCGAGCGTCTCCAGTCGTTCTTCGGGGCGCTCGCGGCCGCCCCGGGGCGGAGCGTGTTCCCGGATCTGACTCCGCGTGAGCTGGAGATCCTGGACCTGGTCGCCAGCGGACTGGACTACCGGCAGATCGCCAGACGGCTGACCATCTCCGACAAGACCGTCCGCAACCACGTCACCAACATCTTCACCAAGCTCCAGGTGAACGACCGCGCCCAGGCGATCGTCCGGGCCCGCAACGCGGGCCTCGGCGCGGGAGAGGCGCCGCTGCCCGGCCACGACTGACCCCGGTCCGCCGGGCCGTGCGAGACGGTCCCCGCCCGCTGCCCGGCCGGAGCGCGGCGGGCCGCGGCGGGCGCCGAGCTCGCCAGTGCCGGCGGTGCTGTGGATGTCCACGCTCAAGGCTGCCTCCTCGCACACGCCCCCGCCGAAGAGAGCCAGTCTCGCCGGCCCGGTGCACCAGAAGCATGAGGCAGCAGGCCCCCCTGTGCCCCATCCCCGTCCCGGTCGGGCCCTGGGCCGCGACCCAGGCGGCGCCCCGGCCCCGGGCGGGAGCAGAGGAGGGCGGCCTGCTCAGGCGCCCGGGTCGGCGGGCCGCCCACAGTGAGGGGCATATCGCCGCACCACCGGTTCGGCGCATCCGGTACGCCGGCATCCCGGTACGCCGCGACACGCGCCGCCGCAGACACGCTCCGCCGGAATCACGGGAGGACAGGCATGTTCAGCACCGCATACCGCCGTACCGCACGACAGCGCTCCGAACGCCGGCGGCGATTCGGCGAGCGCAGGCACAACGAGACGGCCGAACTGCGCGACCTCAACCGCGCGACGGTCGAGGCGTATATGAACACCCGCGGGCCCGACCGGCTGCGCCGCCACGAGCTGTTCGCCGAGAACGGCAGCGGCGGCCTGTGGACCACCGACACCGGGGTCCCGATCGTCGTGAAGGGCAGGGACAGACTGGCCGAGCACGCCGTCTGGTCGCTGCGCTGCTTCCCCGACTGGCAGTGGTACAACATCCGGATCTTCGAGACGCAGGACCCGAACCACTTCTGGGTCGAATGCGACGGCAGCGGAAGGATCGTCTTCCCCGGCTATCCCGAAGGGCACTACACCAACCACTTCCTCCACTCCTTCCAGCTGGAGAACGGGAAGATCAAGCAGAACCGCGAGTTCATGAACCCCTTCGAGCAGCTGCGCGCCCTGAGCATCCCGGTGCCCACGATCCATCGCGAAGGAATCCCCACCTGACCGCGCTCCGCACACGCCAAGAGCCGCAGCGAGCCGCACAGGGAGAGAGCCATGGAAGACGTTCTGCACGACATCCGTTCCCTCAACGCCATGCAGCAGCCCGACTGGCCCGACCCCACGCAGGTCCGGCGGGTCGCCGAAGCCCTCGCCTCCCGCCCCGCGCTCGTGCGGCCCGCGGACCTGCGCACGCTCCGCGGCCGCCTGGCGCAGGTCGCCGCCGGCCAGGCCCTGGTCGTCCAGTGCGGCGACTGCGCCGAGGACCCGGCCGAGCGCGCGCCCGTCCACGTCGGCCGCCGAATCGCCGTACTGGAGCTGCTCTCCGGAGCGCTCCGCGCGGCGACGGACAAGCCCGTCCTGCGCGTCGGCCGCATCGCCGGCCAGTTCGCCAAGCCCCGCTCCAGTGCCGTCGAGCGGGTCGGGGGCCTCGAACTCCCCTCGTACCGCGGGCACATGGTCAACGGGCCGGAGCCGGACCTCCAGAGCCGCCTGCCCGACCCGCTGCGGATGCTGCTCGGCTACCTCGCGGCCGGCGACATCATGGAGCACCTGGGCTGGCGCGGACACGACCCGCCCCGGCGGGGCACGGCGACGCCCGTCTGGACGAGCCACGAGGCGCTGCTGCTCGACTACGAGGGGCCCATGCTCCGCCGCGACGAGGAGGGGCGGCTGTTCCTCGGCTCCACGCACTGGCCGTGGATCGGCAAGCGGACCAACCAGGCCGACGGCGCCCATGTCGCCCTGCTCGCCCAGATCGCCAACCCGGTGGCCTGCAAGGTCGACCCGGACATGTCGGCCGCCGGACTGGCGGCCCTGTGCGAGCGGCTGGACCCGCACCGGCAGCCGGGCCGGCTCACCCTCATCGCCCGCATGGGCGCCGACAAGGTCGCCGAACTGCTGCCGCCGCTCGTCGCGGCCGTCCGCGCCGCCGGCCATCCGGTGGCCTGGCTGACCGACCCGATGCACGGCAACACCGTCACCGCGCGCGACGGGGGCAAGACCCGCCTGGTGGACACGGTCCGGCGCGAGGTCGCCCTGTTCCAGCAGGCCGTCCACAGCGCGGGAGGCGTCGCCGGCGGACTGCATCTGGAGACCACCCCGGACGACGTCGCCGAGTGCGCCGCGGACCAGGCGGAGCTCGAACAGGAGCGGGGCAGGTACACCAGCCTGTGCGATCCCCGTCTCAACCCGTGGCAGGCGCTGGCCGTGGTCGCGGCCTGGCGCGGCACGGCGGACGCACCGGAGACCGACAACCGCGTCCCAGCGACCGCGAACGGGAGTACTGCACCATGACCGGCCTGCCGCGCATCGAGCGCTACGCCCTTCCCGCCCCCCGCGACCTGCCCGCCAACACCGCCCGCTGGACCGCGGACCCGCACCGCGCGGTGCTCCTCGTCCACGACATGCAGAGATACTTCCTCGCCCCCTTCCCCGCCCCCGTGCGCAACGAGCTGGTGGCCGCCACGGCAGTGCTGCGCGAGCGCTGCGCCGGCCGCGGCGTCCCCGTCGCCTACACCGCCCAGAGCGGCGGCATGAGCGAGCGGGAACGCGGACTGCTCAAAGACTTCTGGGGCCCTGGCATGCGCGCCGCGCCACAGGACCGGCAGGTGGTCCCCGAACTCGCGCCCGCCGCAGGCGACTGGCTCCTCGTCAAGCGGCGCTACAGCGCATTCTTCCGCTCCGGCCTGCTGCGCCGGATGCGCCGCAGCGGCCGCGACCAGCTGGTCCTGTGCGGCGTGTACGCCCACGTCGGAGTGCTGGCCACCGCGGTCGACGCGTTCGCCAACGACATCCAGACGTTCCTGGTCGCCGACGCCGTCGCGGACTTCTCCCGGGAGTACCACGAGCAAGCCCTGCGCTACGCGGCCGAGCGCTGCGCCATGGTCGTCGCCGCCGAGGAGGTCCTGCCATGAACGACCTGCTGGACCAGGTGCTGAACGCCCCGCCGGCCGCGTACGCGCTGCTGCACCGCCCCGCGTCGGCCGGCCCCGACAGCCTCGACGTGCTGGTGGGCGAGGTGTCGCTGCCCCTGACGCTGGCCCAGATACCCGTGCCTGCCCCGGCTGTCTCGCCTGTCTCGCCCGCAGGGTCGGCGGACGGCCGCGCCGCCCGCCACGAGACGCTCGTCGTCGTCCCGTACCGCCAGATCAGCGAGCGCGGATTCAGCTGCGCCGACGACGGATCGCCCCTGATCGCGATGTCCGTCACCGGGCATCAGACGGTACGGGTCCGCGACGCACTGGACCGGCTGCCGCACACGTCGACCACGCTGACGGACGGCGGCTTCGACCTCGACGACGACGCGTACGCGCAGACCGTGCGCCGCCTCGTCGACGAGGTGATCGGCGCGGGCGCGGGCGCGAACTTCGTCGTCAAGCGCACGTTCACCGCGGACATCGGCCACTACACCCCGCACAGCGCCCTCGCCTTCTTCCGCCGCCTGCTGGAGCGGGAGTCGGGCGCGTACTGGACCTTCCTCATCCACACGGGCACCCGCACCCTCGTGGGCGCGTCCCCCGAGCGGCACGTCAGCCTCCGCGACGGCGTCGCCTCGATGAACCCCGTGAGCGGCACCTACCGCTACCCGCCCGGCGGACCGACCCTGCCCGGCGTGCTGGCCTTCCTCGCCGACCGCAAGGAAGCCGACGAGCTGTCCATGGTCGTCGACGAGGAACTGAAGATGATGACCCGGATCTGCGACGGCGACGCCCAGGTCAGGGGCCCCTACCTCAAGGAGATGGCCCGCCTCGCCCACACCGAGTACCTCATCGAGGGGCGTACCGCGCGCGAGGTGCGCGACATCCTGCGCGAGACGATGTTCGCCCCCACCGTCACCGGCAGTCCGCTGGAGAGCGCCTGCCGCGTCATCGCCGCCTACGAGCCGCAGGGCCGCGGCTACTACGCCGGATTCGCTGCCCTCATCGGCCGCGACGAAAAGGGCGCGCGCACACTCGACTCCGCCATCCTCATCCGCACCGCCGACGTCGACAGCGGCGGCCGGGTGCGCATCGACGTGGGCGCCACCCTTGTACGCCACTCCGACCCGGACTCGGAGGCCGCCGAGACCAGGGCGAAGGCGGCCGGGCTGCTCTCCGCGCTCACCGACCCGGGCCCAGGCCGCGCGGAGCACCCGGAGGCCACGGACGCGCCCGAGGCCCCCGGCGCCCTCGCGCCGAGCCGCCGTCGGTCGTTCGCCGCGCACCCAGCCGTCCGCGCCGTCCTGGAGCGGCGCAACGACACCGTCTCGGGCTTCTGGCTGCGCACAAGCGAGGAGCGGCAGCTGCCCCGGCCCGAACTGGCCGGGCGCACCGCCCTGGTCGTCGACGCCGAGGACGCCTTCACCGCCATGATCGACTGCCAGCTGCGCTCGCTCGGACTGGCGGTGACGGTGCGCCGGTTCGACCAGGAGTACACCCTCGACGGGTACGACGTGGTGGTGATGGGACCGGGACCCGGCGATCCGAGCGAGAGGGGGCACCCCAGGATGGACCGCCTGCGCTCCGCGGTGCGCACGCTCCTCGACCGCCGGCTGCCGTTCGTCGCCGTATGCCTCAGCCACCAGATCCTCAGCCTTCAGCTCGGCTTCCCGTTGGAGCGCAGGGACGTCCCCAACCAAGGAGTGCAGAAGGAGATCGACCTCTTCGGCCGCCGCGAGCGAGTCGGCTTCTACAACGCCTTCGCCGCGCGCAGCCCGGACGACAAGGCCGAGATCGACGGCGTGGGCGTGGTGGAGGTCTGCCGCGATCCGCGGACCGGCGAGATCCACGCCCTGCGCGGCCCCCGCTTCGCCTCCCTGCAGTTCCACGCGGAGTCCCTGCTCACGCAGGACGGCCCGGGCATCGTCGCCCGGACCGTGCGGGAGGCGCTGGGCCCAGACGCACACCGAGCCGGACCCAACGACCACCGCAGTGACAGATATGACCGAAATGACAGAACAGAGGGGACCATCCATGTCTGAACGCACCCAGGGCGCCCGCCGCTCGGAGAGCCTCACCGGGACCGTCGACGTCGACTTCCCCGAGTACACCTCTCCGCCCGCGGACCCGCTCGGGCTGCTGCGCCACTGGCTGCACCGCGCCGCCGAACTCGGCGTCCGCGAGCCGCTGGCCATGGCGCTGGCCACCGCGGACGACAAGGGGCGGGCCTCGACCCGCATCGTCGTACTGAACCAGGTCACCGACACCGGCCTGGTCTTCGCCACCCACGACGGCAGCCGCAAAGGACGCGAACTGCGCCGCAACCCCTGGGCGTCGGGCCTGCTCTACTGGCGCGAGACCAGCCAGCAGATCAGCGTCGGCGGCCCGGTGCGACGGCTCGCCGACACCGAGACGGACGCCCTGTGGGCAGCCCGTCCGGTCTTCACCCACGCGATGACGGTGGCCTCCCGGCAGAGCGACCCCCTCGACGACGTGGCCGAGCTGCGGGCCCGCGCCCAGCGGCTCGCCGACGCGGGACCGCAGCCGCGCCCCGCGTCCTACATCGGGCTCGAACTCGTACCGGACTGCTTGGAGTTCTGGGCGAACGGCGAAGGACGGCTCCACGAGCGGCTGCGCTACGACCGCGGCGACGACGGCTGGCGGACCACCCGCCTCCAGCCCTGACACCCCGACCCCCCCCGAGAGGATCCAGAGGTGACCGCGGAGCGAACCGAACAGCTCCCCTTGGTCAGCCGTCGGCGCTGACGACCGCCACCGAGACCTCCGAGGAGTCGCCCGACGTCGGCACCTCGCCGCCCGACCACTCCACGGTGAGCGGGTCCCTCTCGTCGGGCGGCGTGACGAGAACCGACGCGGGCGTCGCCGTACGCGCCCCGCTGATCCGCGGGTTGGAGAAGGACAGAGCGGACCTGGCGCTCTTCCCCGGCGCCAGCGAGACCTTTAGCGCCTGACCGGAGCCGCGCTGCGGATCCGCCCCCAACTGCTTGCCGGAGGCGTCCACGAAGGCCGCGCCCGGGTAGCCGACGAGGGTGCAGGTGCGCCCCGAGCGGTTGGTGAGGACGATGGGGAAGTTCTGCCGCCCCGCGCCGGGGTCGTTCTCGCCGATCGACGCGCGCAGCTCCGAGGTGTGGCAGCGGGTGGAGGAGGCGCCGTCGCCGTCGCCGTCGGAGGCCGAGGGGCGCGCGGCGGGCGTCGACGAGGCGGGGGCAGGGGTTGCGGCGCCGGCGGCGGCGCTCGTCGGGTCTCCCGCGGCCGGCTGGGCGGCGCCGGGCAGCTTCTCGGGGGAGCCGGGCCCGTTGCCGTCGGCGCCGCAGGCGGTGAGCAGGCTCAGCAGGACGATGCCGCCCGCGGCCATGCCCGCTCGGCAGACACCTCGCCGGGCAGGCCCCGACCTGAAGGGAGGGGAATCCGCTTCACGGGAGGTGTTCCGCTCCGCCGAGCCGCGCCGAATCGTCGTCATCTTCATGCTCCTTGAGAGTCGCTGCCCGCTGGGGGACACGGGCGAACGGCGGGCCGTGGTGCGCCGCCACCTCAATCCGATGCGCGCTCGGCCGAGAAAGTTCGCGTGGGTTTCCGCAGGGCCCGCTCCTGCGGGCGCCCCGCACGGCGGCCGGCTGCGAGCGCGTCCAGCCGTCTTCGGCGACTTCCGCTGGCTGCTCCTCGGCCCATTCAGCGGCTCAGTCCCCGACCGTCACCGACGCCAGTATCCGATCGGTCGCCTCGCCGTCCGCGTCGCCGCTCTGCCGGATCTGCACATACAGCTGCGGCTGCGCGCCGCCGCCGGCCTCCGCGTCCGCCGGGACGAGCCCGGCCTCCGTGACCGAGCCGCCGCTGCCGGGACAGTGCGTCCAGGTACGGATGTCACCCTGCCAGGCCGGACTCGTGAAGCCGCGCCCGCCCTCGTACCGGCAGCCGTCGTGGCCGAGGGCGCGGACCTTGGCCACGACGTCGCCCTGCTCGCTCAGCCCGACGAAGACTCCGTTGACCTCCGACCGGAGGTCCTGCCACTTCGTCACGGCATCCGCGACGACCAGGCCGGGTTCCTGCCCGTCGCGCAGCCCCAGAGCCCCCGGGTTCCATCCGGAGTCCTGCAACTGGCGGCTCCAGTCGGCGGGGACCTCGGCGGCGATCCTGCCGGTGGCGTCCTTCACCGTCGTGGTCGCGTAGTCTTCGCGGTGACTGCTCACCAGCGCGACGGTGACTCCCGCCGCGCAGGCCACGGCGGTCGCGGAGACCAGGCCCACGACCACGGCCCGCCGGCGGCGCGAGCGCACACCGGGCTCGTCGGCGGCGTCCGGCGCGAGCCGGGCTCCGGCGTCGTCGGCATCGACGGCGCCGCGGCCCGACGAAGCCAGAGCCGCCAGTCGTTCCAGCTCCTCGGCGAAGCCGAGCGCCGTGGGCCAGCGCCGTTCGCGGTCCGGCTCCATGGCGCGCAACAGCGCCCGCTGCGCCTCTGGGCGGAGGCCCGGAGCGAGCCGGTCGGGCCGGACGACCTTCCCGGGCGGACCGGGGATCGAGCCGGTGACCAGGTGGTAGCCCAGAGCGCCCAGGCTGTACACGTCGGCCCGCACATCGATGCCCGTGCCGGGCTCCGCCTGCTCGGGCGGCATATAGCCGGCGGATCCCGCCGCCATGGTGAGACCGGACGCCTGCGCCAGGCTCTTGGCCAGGCCCAGGTCCGCGAGCAGCAGCCGCTCGGCGCCGCCCGCCGACGTCCTGATCAGCACGTTGGACGGCTTGATGTCCCGATGGACGACACCGGCCTCGTGCAGTGCCGCCGCGCCGCGCGCCACGTCCGCCGTCAGCCGCAGGGCCTCGGACGCGGGGAGCGGCCCGTCGGCGATCCTCTCCTCCAGAGTGCCTCCGTCGGCGTACTCCATGACGAAGTAGGGCCTGTCGTCGCCGAGTTCGCCGATGTCGAAGACCTGGACGACCCGACGCGAGTCGGCCTGCCGCAGCAGCCGCGCCTCGGAGAGGAACCGCTCCCGGATGTCCATCCGGTGCACCCAGTTCTCGGCCAGCACCTTCACCGCGACGGGTGCTTCGAGCACGTCGTCGCGGGCGAGCCACACCACGCCGAAGGCGCCGGCGCCCAGGCGGCGCTGTAGACGGTAGCGGCCGATCCGCTCAGGGGAGTACATGCGATTATCATGCCTGGCCTCTGCTTGGCCTCTGGTCCACACGAGTTGGCCTCTGATCCACACGAGGGGAGTTTCCTGTGCACGATCCGACAGGGACCGAGGAGCTCGCCCTGGGTGCGGCCGCCGGTGACGAGGCGGCTCTCGACATGCTGCTCCAGACCATCCGGCCGGACGTCGTACGACGCTGTGGGCGGTTCCTGCCGTGCCGGGAGGACGCCGAGGAGGCCGCGCAGGACGTCCTTCTGCAAGTGGCCCGCCACATCAGGACCTTCGAGGGCCGCAGCCGCTTCAGTACCTGGCTGTACACGGTGGTCGCCAACTGCGCGCGCCAGAAGTACCGCGATCTCAAGCGGCGGGCGGCCGAGCAGCCGGTCGTCGTCGACGACTTGCAGCAGGCGGACCCCCGGACGACGAGCGTCATCGCCGGCTCCCGGGTGGACCTGCTGGAGGCGCTCGAACGGCTCGAGCGGGAGCGCCCCCATCTGGTGGCGCCGCTGGTCTACCGGGACATCTGCGAGCTGGAGTACGCGGAGGTCGCCGAGCGCGTGGGAATCCCGCTGGGAACCCTCAAGTCCCGGCTGAACCAGGCCCGCAAGGAGGTCAGGCTCCTGCTCGCCGACACCTCGTGACGGTGTCGGAGGCCAAATGATCACGATGCGCCGCCGCTGAGGCCGTCGCGCTCTTCCGTCCGCGGTCCGGGCGTCACCGCGGCGCGTGACGGCCACGCCTGCCCGCCGCTGGCATGCGGCGGCCTCGGATCCGTCGGCGTCCTCCCTCCGCCCTCCGGCTCCGAGGCCGCGTACGGCCGCCCGGCTGGGGGAGCTGACGGCACGTCGTCACCGTGCCGTCGTGGATCGGCGATGGGGGGCAGGACTGCCCGTTCGGACATGGATCCCTGCCCCTGTGGACACGCCTGACGTCAGGCGGCCCGAGCCTCGATGAGGCAGAACGTGTTCGGCGCGGGCAGCGAGGAGATCGAGGTGACGGCCAGTCCTGCGCGGCGGCACACCGCCTCGAAGTCGGCCCGGGTGCGTTCGCGCCCGCCGACGTTGACGAGCATGTTGAGGTCGCTCAGATACGTGCCCGCGTCCGCCTCCGGGCCGACGACGGGCGGCAGCACGGGCTCGACGATGAGGACGCGCCCCTCGGGCGGCAGGACGTCGCGGCAGTGGCTCAGGATCGTCGCCGCCTGCTCGTCGGTCCAGTCGTGGACGATGCTCTTGAGCAGGTAGAGGTCGGCGCCGTCGGGCGCGGAGCGGAAGAAGTCACCGGCGACGAGCGAGCACCTGTCCGTGAGGCCTTCTCGCTCCAGCGTCGCCGGCGCCTGCGCGAGCCCCTCCTGCGAGTCGTAGACGATGCCGCTCAGCGCCGGGTGCGCGCCCAGGACGGCGGCGAGGAGAGTCCCGTCGCCGCCGCCGACGTCCGCGACCGTGGTGAACCTGCTGAAGTCGTAGGAGTGCGGGAGCGCGGCCGCGGTGGACTTGGTGGCCTGGCTCATCGCCGCGTTGAACAGCGCGGACAGCTCGGGGTGTTCTCTCAGATGAGCGAAGAAGTCCTTGCCGAAGACGGCGCCGAAGGAGGTGTCGCCGCTGCGCACGCTGTCGTCCAGATGCTCCCACGCCCGTTGCATCGTCGGCTCGCCGAGCATGGCGATCAGGGACGCGAGCGAGCCGGGGACGTCGGAGCGCAGCAGCGTCCCCTGCGCGGTGGCGGAGAAGGCACCGGGGGCGCCCTCCGTCAGGAGGCCCAGACTCGCCAGCGCGCGTAAGAGCCGGAGAGTGGCCTGAGGCTGTGTTCCCGCCTCCGCGGCGATGTCGTCGGCCGACCGTTCCGCCTCGCCCACCGTCTCGAAGATCCTCAACCGGATGGCCGCGCGCAGGGTATGGGCTTTCATGCTCCCGAAGAGCAGCTCTACGACTCCCTGGCGTTCCGCGCTGCCCGGAGGCTGTGCTTTGTCGTTCACCATGGTTGCTCGCTTCCCGCTCCTGGCGGCCTTCGAACCCGGGTCCTGCTCCGGGTGTGGATGCCGCCGTCCAACCTCAGGGCCGGCGGCCCCGGGCTCGGCCAGGGCTGCCGGGGCGCCGCGAACTGCCCGCGCACCGCGTTGAAGTCGGTGACCGCGCCGCCTCGTCGTGCGGCCTCGCAGCTGCGACCTCGGGCATCCCCCGTGGATGTCCCAGGTTCCCCTGCGTGGCCGCCGGAGTCCGTCCCACCACGCGTCGGCAACGGGTGCGGACTCTGCTGTCGTGCCGCCGTACGTTCCCGCGGCGCGCCGTCGAAGCCGCGCCGCGGGAACGAGTGGCCACGACCGATGCCTGAGCCAACGGTCGTGCAGAGGCTCCCCCCGTAGCCCCTTTCTGGAACTATTTTCTAGTTCCATGGCGTGAGCGGCTAGAGACTTTCCAGCCACAGAGCCGCCTGTGCTTCGCGGGGGAACGCCGGCGCCGGCAACGGCGTTCAGTCACGCGCCCTATGCGCCGCGGACCGTCCCGCTGCCGGGCGCAGGCAGGCGTCCTGCTTACAGGACAGCCCGGCGCTGCGGCTGCTGCCCGTCGAGGGATGCTCCGCAGCGGACGTACACGTCGTCGTCGACGGTGAGTTCACCCACGCGCCACGCTGCTCCGCATGGAGCAGGCGGCGCGGGAGTCGGCGAACCCGGGCCTGCCGGACGGTGCTCATCGCCGACTCCATCAGCGAGCACCACTTCGTGCACGCCGTGCACTGCGGGCTGGTCAGTGTGGCACCGCGCCGGGAGGCCGTACGCGAGCGCGTCGTCAAGGCCGTCGCCGGCGCCCGCGACGGCCGTCCCGAACTGCCGCCGGTCGCCGTGGGCTGGCTGACCGACCACCTACGCGCCGTACAGCGCGATGTGCTGGAACCGCACGAACTGACCGCCGCGGGCCTGCTCCGCAGAGAGACCGAGGTCGTGAGGCTCCTCGCCGACGGTATGAGCACCGCCCAGACCGCGCGGCGGCTCGAACTCCCCGAACGCACGGTCAAGAACGTCATCCACGAGATGCTGACCCGACTGCGCCTGCGCAACCGCACCCACGCCGTCGCCCACGCACTGCGGCAGGGCGCTCGGTGAGTCGGCGCCGCGCACCTGTGCCGCCCGCTCCCGACTACACCTTCGCCGCGGCTTCGGCGCCTGCCTCCTCGGGCGTCGCCTCGGGGGCGGCGCCGGTCGTGGGCGCCGTGTAGAACACCGACCCCTGCTTGCGCTCCCGCTCCACATCGCCCTTGGCGACGAGCGCCTCCAAGGTGTTGCGCACTACCTGGGTCGCGGCGTTGCGCTCGGGGTGCTTCTCCGTCAGCTCCTTGACGACCTCGGCGGCCATACGCGGCTCGCGGTGCTGAGCGAGGAGGCTCAGGACGAGCTCACGGAGTGTGGGCTCTCCGCTCTTCTTCGCACCGCCGGCCTTGCGCGCCTTCGGTTCGTCCGCGGGCTTGGCCTGAGCGGCCTTGGCGGACTTCGCGACCTTCCGGCTCCGACCGGCCGTGCTGGCCGCCTTCTTCGCCCGCCGGGGCCGGGGAACTGCCTTCGGCGCGGCTTCCTGCGTTGCGGTGGTGTCCACACCGACGTCCGCTGTCGACGACTTGGCCGGCCCCTCCGCCGCGGCGGCCTCTCCCTCCTCGGATGCGCCCGGCTCCGCGCCCAGCGTGCCCTGCATGCCGGACAGCCACGCGTACTCGGCCTCCAGCTGTCCGAGGCGGTCCTGCAGGGAAGCCATCTGCGAGCGGATGTCCTTCTGTTCCTGCGTGTTGCTCTCCAGATCGGCCGCGAAGCGCGCGGCATAGCGATCCTGGATGTTGGTGTTGTCCGACTCGTTGGTCACGGCAACTCGCTTTCCTCATAGGTGCTGATGCTGCGGTGTTGATGAGGGATGCTACTCACACCTTCCACTTTGTGGTCCAGGTCTGATGGTTTGGCCAACCCCGGTGGAGGTCAGGGGAGGTGTCAGAGGTGTGTTCGTACGGTGGTGCACAGTTCCGCGGAGTCTGGGCGGCACTGCGCATCGAAGGGCGGGGCGACCACCGCCCCGCAGAGGTGGAACGGGCCGCGGTCCACGGTTGGCTGCCCCTCGATCGAGTGACGGCCAAGCGAATGAAGATCACCGCGATGGTCGGCGAATTGGAGAGGTGACGGGGCACACCGGCGGACGTCGGCGAGGAGCTGCGAGCGGCCGCGTATCGAGCGACATGCGCGGATCAGCCCTGCGGTGGGCCCCCAAAAGCGGTTGGTCGTGCTGAGCACGACCAACCTCCCCAGGGTTGCCACAGCCAACCGGGACGTCACCCGCAGTGGTGACTAGTCATACGAGGTCTGCGCTGAGCGGGTCGACACGAGACAGTGTCTCCGCCAGCGGAAGCCCAGCCCGTGCGGCGACGATCCGGCGCGCCCGCAGCTGAGCACGCGTACGCGGACGGAACTTCGGCTCCTTGCCGCACCCGCACACGGACCGCCCCTCATACCGCAGCCCCTCGCCCAGCACCGCGGCCACCACCGACCACCCGCGCACATCACGCCTACGCGGCGGCGCGAAGTCGTGCCCGGCACAGACGAGGGGCCCGGCGCAGTTCGGACACCGCTGCTGACGTTCCGGATCGGCATGCCGTTTGAAGCTGACACGGCATGTCACGCATGCGTAGTGCAGCTTGTAGTGACTCACGGCGTAGAAGCACATGCCACGACGATAGCGAGCGATGGGCGCGTCTGTGGCGAGGAGTCATGTGCTGGCCTGCCATCCCGCACACGCTCGACCCGCAGCAGCCACCGAGTCCGAGCAGCACGACGCCCCGGCTCCCAAGGGCTCCGGGGCGTCGCTGCTGTCAGCCTGAGGCGCCGCTTGGCCGGCGCCAGGACTGCCGGTTAGTTGGCGTCGACGAGGTCGTGCGCCGGGACCGTCACCGTGCGGGCGCCGGGGTTGCCGCCGAGGACGATCTTGCGCAGGGCGCTGTTGTTGTTGAGGTTGGTCTCCTTCAGTCGCTTCTCCGGGTTGGCGAGCACCTGGATGTAGTAGGTGCCGTTCGGCAGGCCCGTGATGTCGAAGGACTGGCCGGGGAGGTCCTGCGTGTACGTGTCGCCGGAGCCGACGTCGAGCACCTCTCGGACAGAGATCGAGTTCTCCTGGCCGCACGCGGTGGACAGGTCGGTGTTCTGCGGGTGCCAGTTGGCGTTCTTGACGGTGTAGTCGACGGCGTCGGTGTTGGCCAGACAGAAGGCTTCCTTGCCGCTGCGCACGGTCTCCTTCTGATCCGCTGACAGGAGGCGGTAGCTGGCGAAGTCGGTGAAGTGCCAGTGCTCGTGGCCCGCCCGCGGGTCCCACTCCATCGTGCCGGTGGGCGTGTAGCCGACCTGCTTGCCGTTGGCGTCGTAGAAGTACTGGTACGCGTCCATCAGCTGCTTGCCGGGCGAGCGGAACCCGTCCACGACGAGCTGGGCCGGACCCGCGTTCCACACGTTGGCGCTGAAGGCGAGGTAGTCCTTGCCCGGTACGTCGCCTTGGCCGTCGCTGATGGTGATGCCGTAGGCGGGCAGCGACCTCAGGTCAGGCTTCGGCACGTCGGGCACGGCGGCCTTGCCGGTCGGCCGGCTCGCGTTCGGCTTGAGCGCGGAGGCCTTCCGTGAGCCGTCGGTCTGGCCGGGTGCGTCGCCTACGCGCTGCGCCTTGAGGTCGGCCTTCTTGAGCGCCCAGGGCAGGGCCGGCGGCGCGGGCGTGTGGGGTCCGTGTCCGACGTTGTACGAGGGGCCCGCTCCGCTCGTCGGGGCCGCCGGCGCGGGTGAGCGCATCGCGCCGTGTCCGGACTTCCCGGCCGCGTGGTGGGACCCGTGGCCGGCGGTGTGGTGGTCACCCTGCTTGGCGGCCGCGCCCGGAGGCTCCTCGTTGCCGCGTTCGCGTACGGTCACATTGATCGTCTGAGGCTTGTCTGCGATGCCGAACAGATCCCGGTAGCGCTTGGTCACCGACACCTCGGCGGTGTAGCTCCCCGGGGCCAGCTGGACCGGCGTGGCGTAGTAGCCCGCGTAGGTGTTGGACGCCCAGCCGTTCTCGACGCCCCACACCGAGCCGAGCGTGAACGGGTTGACCGGACAGCTCTGCGGGTACTTCGACGTGCTCGGCGCATCGGGGCGCACGCGCCCGGACGCGTTGTTCGGGCAGAAGGACTCCTCCCTCTGCAGGACGGTCTTGCCCGCCTTGTCCTTCACCGTGATCTGGGCGAAGCCCGGCAGCCCCGCGAAGTCCTTCACCAGTCCGGCGGGGAGGGTCTTGGTGCGGGTCTTGTTCCCGTCGCGGATGATCTGCGTGGCGACGACCGGGTCTTTGTACGACTTGCGGGTCACCCTGAGCTCGAGAGGCCCGTTCTCGGCGGTGAGGTACGTCCCGAGGTCCAGATAGACGCCCGGGTCGTCCTTCCACGATTCGAGGGTCACCGACGTGGAGGCGGCGATCAGGCTGAACTTCGGCGTAGTCTGGGCTTTCTCGGCGTCGGGTGCGGCGGCGATGAGGCCGGCGGCGATCGCGATCGCCGCGGCCCCGGCGAGTGCCGAGCGCCTGAGTCGAGCCTGGTGGGATCTGGTCATGATTCCTCGTTCTCCCAGTGCCTGACGGGACGGTGGAGGCAACAGCGGTGCTCGCGAAGCGTCCGGCCGGCTGGTCGGGCACGGCGGACTCGATCGCGAAGCGGTCTCCTGCCAGTGAGAGGCGCCAGACGGCCTGTTGGGTTGTCTGGCGACAGGCGGTCGCCCATCGTTGGCCGAAAGGCAGTCGTGCTGAAGCGACATTCCGGCCGACGTCGGCACATGGCGCCCTCACATGCGCCTCGATGCGGTACAAGCAGGGACGGTCGGCGTGAAGCGCTGCCACACGACCGATTCCCGAACTGGTGCGCGGTCGTGCCCAGTAGCGCGGTCGACGTCTTCGCGCAGGCCCGAGCCTGAGACCAAGACCAAGACCAAGACCAAGCCCGAGCCCCAGTCCCAGTCCCCGCCAGTCGCGGTCAGCCCGCGCCGGAACGCGCGATGCGGAACCCCACGTCGTCGATCTGCAGAGTCGGGTGACTACGGCGCCGCACCGAGGCCCGGCAGCTCCAGTGCTCGTCGAACCATCCGCCGCCGCGCAGCACCCGGTAGGCGCCGTAGACCTCGGCGTCGTAGACGTCCCAGCACCACTCCCAGACGTTGCCCAGCATGTCGTACAGGCCCCACGCGTTGGGCTGCCTGCCGCCTACGTCGTGAATGCGCTCGGCTGAGTTGGCACGATGCCAGGCGATGTCGTCGAGCGGCCCATAACGCGCCTCGGACGTACCGGCACGGCACGCGCGCTCCCACTCGGCCTCGGTCGGCAGCCGGTATCCGTCAGCGGACGCGTCCCATACGACGGCGTCGACGCCGTCGAGGCCTTCGACACTCTCGCCGTCCTCGCCGTCAGGGTGGAAGCGGTAGGCGGGCGTCCGTCCCTCGTGCTCGGACAGAGCGTTGCAGAATCGGACCGCGTCCCACCAGGAGACCCCCTCGACGGGCAGTCGGTCGCCTTGCGCGCTGCTCGGCCGCTCGCCGGTGATCTGCGCGTACTGCGCCTGCGTCACCGGAAAGCGCGCCAGCCGGTACGGCGCGAGCTCAGCGGACCAGCTCCGCTGCGTCCGGCGATCCGACAGCGTCACCTGCCCCGCCGGGACGGAGATCATCTCGAATCGTGGGTTCACGTCCATGGGCGGACGATCATACGGGGGAGTGATCGACGCCGGCCGTCGGTGTCCGAGACACACCCGGACACGGGGTGCCCCCTTCAGTGGACCGTGACCTTGACGATGCGTCCGGAGGCTTCGGTCACGAACAGCTCGCGCAGCGGATCGTGCTCTCCGAAGCCGCGCGGCGCCCGGACGCTGATGGGCATGCGCAGGCCGGTCCTCAGGATGGCCCCACCGCTTGCCTGGTGTGTTCCTCAGTCCGCGCGCAGGGATCGCCAGATCCGGTCGGGGAGGATGCGTGCCGCCTCGTTCACGTCCATGTCGTAGGTGCTGGACAGCCAGCGCCGCGCCGTCTCCTCGATCGGTCCCATGACCAGGACTTCGATGACCGGAGTGGGAAGCGCCGCGATCTCGCCGGCTGCGATCCGCGGTCCCAGCCACTCGGCGATGGCCGCGAACTTCTCCGCCTTGAACGCGCGGATCTCTTCGGCGTGCGAGGCGAGGTAGCCCGAGTAGGCGGACGCGTGCAGGAAGAGGGCGGCGTCGCGGTGCTCCTCCGTGAAACGCAGATACGCCTTGACGAGCGCGCGGACGCCGGTACGGGCAGTTCGGGTACGCGAGAGATCGGCGAACACCTCGTCGCACAGCTGCCCCATGCAGCGGATGTAGAGGCCGGCGGCGAGACCGTCGAAACTGCCGAAGTGGTGGTACAGACTGCCCAGGCTCACTCCGCTGGCCGCGGTGACCGCGTTCACGGTGAAGCCCTGTTGGCCGGATGTGGCGTACACCTGGAGCGCGGCGGTCAGAAGACGGTCGACGGTGACCTCGCCACGGTGTTGCTTAGGAGACATGCTCAGGTCCCGTCGACGTCATGGCGGACAGCGTAGCGCAATCAGAACTACAAGGAACTATAAGAAATACCCTCCATAACACCCGCTCGGCGGGGGCCTTGAGCGACCCATGACGGGGTACGGATCCGGCCACTCACAGGATCCGCGAGGGCCGTCGACGGCGGCCGCCGCGATGCAACAGAGGCCTACCGAGCACTACATGGCGTCGACGGCGGCGATCAGCGCGGCCCACGCGTCCGCGAGAGCGTCGATCCCGCGGTCTGCCGGCCCTCCCGGCTCCCGCATGTAGACGTCGCGCCGGATCTCGACCATCAGGGCGCTGACCCTGCTGTCGTGTCCGTAGTAGCGCAACGGCACGTACGTTCCCGCGAAGGGACTGTCGAGTCCGGTCCCGCCGAAGCCCGCGAATGCCTTCTGTGCGGCGTCGAGCAGAGGCGCGGGCGTATGGAAGGAGTCCGTGCCGAAGCAGATCGGCGGGCGCGGCCCGTCGCCGTGCAACTCGTACGGCAGCCGCTCGGACGGGTAGGAGTGGACGTCCAGGATCACAGCGCGCCCCACCGCTTCGAGCCGCTCCGCCACGGCCTCGGTCATCGCCTCCGCGTACGGGTGGAAGTACCGTTCGATCAACGGCTGTGCGTCGAACTCGTCCGGGCGGAGCCGCTCGCGGTGTGTGGTGCGTGTGTAGACGGCGCCCATGCCCACGGCCAGCATCTCCTCACGCTCGTCGGGGAAGCGCTCCGGGTCGACGGCCAGGCGTGAGAGCTGGTTCACGAACCGCCAGGGCGTGACGGGCGCCGCCTGAGCCGCCGCTTCGGCCATCGCCGCGGTATGCCAGTCGGTGATGTGATCCAACTCCAGTTGCAGCGCCCTGTCGTCGAGCACGATGTCGCTCCGGACGTCGGCGGGCAGGGCGGGGGAGGAGTGCGGGACATGGAGGATCACGGGTGAGTCGGGGGCGCCGCGAAGGAGTTGGAAGGAGGCCGGCGTATCGCTCATGTCGTTCCTCACCGTGGGGTTGGACTGGTCCTCGAGATGATCTCAGAAGCCCGCCGACGCGGACGCCGTCTATGCCGACGCGGGCCCGGACGCCGGGCAGGTTGGCGTCCGGGACCCGCGAGCAGACGACGTCGACGGCGATCTCATGTCCGCCGGGCGGCGATCACATCGTCCCGGCTGTCGACGTCAGGAGCTGGTGAGGATGACGAGTTGCTGGGTCGCCCGGGTCATCGCGACATAGCGGTCCACCGCTCCCTCGATCCCGGCGCCGAACGTCTCCGGGTCGACGAGGACGACCAGGTCGAACTCGAGCCCCTTCGACAGCTCCGGGGTCAGCGACCGGATGCGGGACGACGCCGGGAGCGCGCCCGCTTCGATGTCGCCATTGCTGATCATGCCCGTGCTGATGTCGCCAGTGCCGATGACGCAGGCGATCCCATCGGCATGCGAGGCGAGCCACTCTTCGAGGATCGAGTCCAGATCCGCAACTGATCCGTGTACGACGGGGATGCCGCTGCTGCGGATGGAGGTGGGCACATTGGCGTCCGGGAGCGCTGCCCGGATGACCGGCTCGGCTTCCGTCATGACCTCTTCCGGCGTCCGGTAGTTGATGCTCAGGGAGGTCACGTTGCTCCGGTCGAGCCCGACCCGCTCGAGCCGTTCCTGCCACGACTCGGTGAACCCGTGCCGGGCCTGGGCGCGGTCGCCGACGATAGTGAAGCTCCGAGACGGGCAGCGGAGCAGCAGCATCTGCCACTCTGCGTCGGTCAGCTCTTGAGCCTCGTCCACGACGATGTGCGCGAACGGGCCGGCGAGCAGGTCCGGTTCGGTGGTGGGCAGTGCCGTCTCGTCGATCAGAGTGTCCTGCAGGTCCCGTCCGCGCAGCATCGTCACGGCGCCTTCGCCGTCGTCGGCCGCGAGCACGTTGTCGATGACGCCGGCCATGCGCTCGCGCTCGGCGGCGACGGCGGCGTCGTGCCGACGCTTGCGCCGTGCCGCCTCCGGGTCGCCGAGCCGCTGCCGTGCCGCGTCCAGGATCGGCAGGTCGGACACCGTCCAGGCCTGGGCGGCGTCCTTGCGCTGCAGCAGGCGCACCTCGTCGGGGCTGAGCCAGGGAGCACACATCCGCAGGTAGGCGGGTACCGACCACAGGTCCCCGACGAGATCGGCCGCTTCGAGCAGCGGCCACGCGCTGTTGAGGGTCTCGACCAGCTCCTTGTCGTGCAGCAGCGACTTCCGGAACAGCTCGGGCGGGACATCGCCGTCGTACTTGTCCAGCAGGATCGAGACGAGCTCCTCCCAGATCTGGTCGCGTGCTTCGTTGTGCGGGGTACCCGGTCCCGGCGCCTGGAACGCCTCGGCCCAGTCGTCGGCGCTCAGCCAGATGTCGGACCAGGAGGTCGTGACGGTCATCCCCTGGGCGGGCGGGTCCTCGTAGAACCTGACGGCCTTCTCGATCGCCTTCACCATGTCCGCGGACGACTTCAGCCGGGCCACGTCCGGATCGGTCTCGCTCGGGGCCGCGGCGCCCTCGGCGACGAGATCCCGCAGGGTGCAGGTCTGCACACCCTCCTCTCCGAGGCTGGGCAGGACGTCCTCGACGTAGGCCAGGTAGGGCTGGTGTGGACCGACGAACAGCACACCGCCGCGACGGTGGCCCAGGCGCGGGTCGGAGTAGAGGAGGTAGGCGGAGCGGTGCAGAGCGACGACGGTCTTGCCGGTGCCCGGCCCGCCGTCGACGACGAGAGCGCCACGGGAGCCCGCGCGGATGATGGCGTCCTGGTCGGCCTGGATGGTGCCGAGTACGTCGCGCATCCGGGACGACCGGTTGCTGCCCAGGCTGGCGATGAAGGCGGACTGGTCGTCGAGCGCGGCGTGCCCGGCGAATCCGTCAGCGGCGAACACCTCGTCCCAGTAGTCGCTGATCCGGCCGCGGGTCCAGCGATACCTACGGCGGCTCTCCAGGCCCATCGGGTTGGCGTGGGTCGCGGCGAAGAACGGCTCGGCTGCGGGCGAGCGCCAGTCGATCAGCAGCCGACGACCGGTGCTGTCCGTGAGGCCGAGGCGTCCGACGTATACGGGCTCGGGGTCGTCCCCGCTGACCATGTGTCCGAGACACAGGTCCAGTCCGAAGCGTCGCAGGGCGCGCAGGCGAGCGGTCAGCCGGTGGATCTCCGTATCCCGGTCCATCGCCTCCCGGCCCAGGCCGCCGGGCGCCCTGCGTACCTCGTCGAGGCGGTCGGACAGTTCGGCGATCGCCTGCTCGAGGCTCTCCGCGATGGCCGCGAAGTGCTTCTCGTCGCCGGCGATCAGCGCCGGGTCGGCCTTGGGGGCGAGGCGGTCGGGAAGGTCGAAGGCACTGGTGGTCAGGGGATTCATGTCATCAGCTCCGATCCGAGGTCGCGCCCGCGAAGTCCAGCGGCACGTATGCCGGTGCCTCCGCGCCGAGTTGCTGCAACGGCGGTACGAGTCCCACCTCCGGCTCGATGTCACCGCACGACCAACTGACCGACAACAACACATGCACTTCGTGGATCTCCCGTTTCCGCAGGTCCTGGCTTAGGCGAGTGATTCTGCGGCACGACCGGGGCCTTGCCGCAAGCCCCCCTGTGCGCTATAAGTTGAGAGTGGAAAGGAGTGGGTACTCCTCCTTTCGTTGATCGTCCGTTCTGGACAGACACCCTTTTCGCGCAGCGGCGGCGCCAGTTGGCGGTGACGGCGCTCGGCCCGGCGCCCCGGTGAGCCAGCCCCGGTGAGGCCCGCCGTCGGGCGGTCGGCTGTAATGCCGTGGTGGAGACAGCGTGGGACGGGCTGCCGGAGCAGCTGCGCGAGCGGGTGGACGGCTTGGTGCTCAAGGACCGTCGGATAGAGGCGATCTGGGCCCTGCGAGAGGCGACCAGCGCCATGGCCGAGGCGGCCCGGCAGCCGAGCCCGGAGGTATACGAGTGCCAGACGATGGTGATGGCTCGGTACGAGGCCCTCGCCGACCAGATCGTGCGCGAGCCTGAACGCCCGCGGGACGTGGAGACCCTGTCCGCCCGGATCAGCGAGTCGCCCGGGCGGCTCGCCGCGGTGGAGGCGGTATGGGACGGGGACACGGACGGCTGGTTCGTGGTGCTCGAGGCGGTCTTCGACGCGCCACCCAGCGAAGCTGTTCTGGCGACGATCCGTCACGGGTCGGACATGCGTGTGTTCAACGGGCAGGTGCCGCCCTGGCCGGAGGCCCAGGAGGCGATGAGCACGGGCGCGGCGCTGGCCGAGCGTTTCGGCGTGCCGTTCCACTTCGCCAGCCCCGACGAGCCCGACGACCAGGCGCCGCGCTGGCGGGACTCGTCCTGACAGAGGTCTGCCCTGACGGGAGCGCCGACGCTCGAAAGGGCGGCGAGAAACGGACTCCCCCATACGGTGAGGTATGGGGCGGGTCTGTCGGCAAGAAGCACCCAGCGCGGCGAGTCCGAGAGACGTCACTCGACCCGGCACAGGACACGGAGAGTAGGGTGACAGGTTCGCAACGTGACCAGTGAGACGGGCGGCGAGGCGAGATGCGCCCGAGCCCTCAGACCTCCGTGATGTCCCGGTCGCGGAAGACGGGCATCATGGCTGATGAAGCCCGTCTGCCGCCGTGCGGGCGCGGCCTCAGTCGCCGCGTGCCTCGCGTGGAAGGGGACGTCTCGTGCTATCGGACCGGCCGGGGGGCGAGCAGGCTCCTGGTCCGTTCCTGTCGGAGCCGGGGACGTTGCTCCAGCACGTGTCGGTGGCCGTGCTCGGGCTGGACCAGGACGACCGCGTCTCTTTCTGGGGGCCCGGCGCGCAGACGCTCTTCGGGCACGAGTCCGCGGCAGTGCTGTCCCGGCCCGCCGCGTTCCTGTTTCCCGAGCCGCCCCCAGACGTCCCCGGCGCTGCGGCCCACCTGGCGGAGCGAGCCCGGACCCTGGGGTACTGGCGCGGGCGACTGGCCGCCAGACACCAGGACGGCACGGTCTTCGACTGCGGATTCCGGTCCTTCCTCGTCACCGGCGAAGAGGGCCGGTCCGTAGTGATGGCCCTGGCCAGCAGAAGCGACGAGCTTGACCGGGTGAAGACCAACCTCGCCTTCCTCGACGCCCTCTTCGAGACCTGCCCGATCGGCCTGGTGATGCTCGACGAGGAGCTGCGGTACGTCCACCTCAACCAGGCGCTCGCCGACATGGACGGCGTCTCGATCGCGGACCACATCGGGCGGCGCGCGACCGACCTCATGATCACGACCGACGGCGGCGAGTTCCAGCGCATGCTGCGATCCGTCGCCTCGGAGGGCCGGTCCGTCGTGGGCGCCACGGTGGGTCTGCGGACCCCAGGACATCCCGATCGCGTCCAGGCGCGCTCGGTGAGCTTCTTCCCGCTGAGCCAGGCGGTAGGGACCCGGCCCGGAGTGGGCGGGCTGCTCGTGGACGTCACCGACCGGGAGCAGGCCATCGTGGAGGCGACCGCCAGCCGTAGGCGACTGGCTCTGCTGGACCGGGCCGCATCCCGCATCGGCACCACCCTCGACGTGAACGTCACCGCCCGCGAGCTGGTCGAAGCCGCCGTCCCGGAGTTCTCGGACGCGTCCGTCGTGGAGGTGGTGAAGTGGATGGACGAGCCCGAGGTGTTCAACCCGGAGCTGCCGCTGTCCACCCGCCGTATCGCGTCCGGCACCACACTGTCGCCTCCCGCCCCGGAACTCGTGAGCGGCCTGGAGAACGTGACCTACCCGCCGGACTCCACCGTCCACGAGATCCTGAGCACGGGCCGTCCCGTCGTCGTCGCCGTGAACGACGACTTCGTGACCCGGACCGTCGTCCACCAGCACCGGGTGAGGCTGCTCCTGGACAGCGGCCTGACCAGCCTGCTGATCGCCCCGCTCATCGCCCGCGGAACGGTCCAGGGACTCGCCATGTTCGGCCGCTCCGCGGCCCGCCCCGCCTTCACCGACCAGGACGTCGCCCTCGCCGGCGAGCTCGCCTCCCGCGCCGCGCTGTGCCTCGACAACGCGCGTCTGTACAGCCGGGCCCAGGACATCGCCCTCACCCTCCAGCGCGCACTCCTGCCGACCGCCCTGGCGACCAGCCCCTTCGTACACGTCGCCCACCGCTATCTCCCCGCCAGCCACGTCACCGAGGTGGGCGGCGACTGGTACGACGTGATCAACCTGCCCGGCGACCGGGTGGCGCTCGTCGTCGGCGACGTGATGGGGCACGGAGTGCCCGCCGCGGCGGCCATGGGCAGGCTGCGCATCACGGCCAAGGCGCTGGCCCGCCACAACCGGGAGCCAGGCGACCTGCTCACGGAGCTCGACGTCTGCGCCCAGGAGGCCGGCATCGAGTTGGCGACCTGCCTGTACATCCTCTACGAACCCACGACCGGCCGCGCCCGCATCGCCAACGCCGGCCACCCGCCACCCCTGGTACGCAACCCCGACGGCACGGTCGACACCCTCGACGACGTGTTGGGGGTACCGCTCGGCGTCGGCGGCGTCCCGTTCGGCACGATAGAGACAGACCTCCCTGAGGGCGCCACCTTGGTCCTGTACACCGACGGCCTCATCGAAGCGCGCGGCCAGGACATCGACGAGGGCGTGGAGGCGCTCCGCTCCCAACTGGGCGCGTCGTCAGGCACCTTGGAGGAGACAGCCGACCACATTCTCTCCGCACTGCTGCCCGAGGCGCCGACCGACGACACAGTGATCGTCCTCGCCCAGGTCCGCCGAGCTGCTCCACCCACCGCAGGCCCCTGAGCGGTCCAAAAGTGGCGCCTGTGAGCGGTTCCGGAACCGTCAGCCAGCCCCGCCGACCGCCGACTTGCGCGGTCCTGCGATCGCCGCGAGCAGCCCGTGATCGCCACCCGAGGTGATCGGGCCCGGACGACTTTCGTAGAGTCACTGGATGACCAACGCTTCCGACGCCCACCTGCCCATGCTGACGGTGCCGCAGGCCGCACGCCTGCGAAGCCTGACGGCGGACTACTTCTCCGCCCGGCGCGGTGTGCGCCTGACGGTAGAAGGAGCGGCTGTCGAGTACGACGGCCATGTCAACCCGCTGACCAACTTGGCGCAGCGGTGCCGCACCGTAGCCGAGGAGTACTGGCCCGAGATGGTCGAGCAGCACTTCGCCCGACTGGAGACCGCGTCCCAGGGCGGGGAGAACGCGCAGGAGATGCTGCGTCACGCCTATCTGCGGCTGGTGCCCGACGACTTCACGCCCGCGCCCGCGACGGACGGCTTCGCTTACGTGCGGCCAGTGGCCGAGGGACTGGTCGCGGCTCTCGCGCTGGACGCGCCCAGTTCTGTGCGCATCCTGCACGACGGCGACGTGGCACGCGTCGGCCTGGAGGAGCTGTGGGCGGCGGGCCGGGCGAACCTGCTGGCCGAGCCAGTGGAGCACGACGAGGTGCGCGGGCCGCAGGGAGCGCTGCTGCACTCCGTCTACGGCGACTCCCACTTCGTCTCCAGCAAGGCGCTCGCACTGTCCGACCTCGCTCGGTCCGTCACCGGCCGGGAGCTGCCCGAGGCCGGAGCGCTCGTCGTCATGCCGACCAGGCACCTGCTGGCGTTCCACCCGATCGTGGACGGCACCGTGGTGGACGCGGTCAACGACCTGGGAGCGTATGCCCTCGGCGCCTACGAGGACGGCCCCGGCGCCCTCTCGCCCCGGCTGTACTGGTGGCACAAGGAGAGCCTGGTCTCCCTGACGTCGATCGACCGCGAGACGAAGGTGTTCTCCATCGTGCCCCCGCCGGAGCTGATGGAGCTGATGAAGAGCCTGTACAGCCAGGGGACTGCCGGTCAGAGTGCTACGGGCCAGGGCGCTGCCGGCCAGAGCGGCGCCGACACGGGCCGGCAGGCGCAGCCGGACGCGAGCGCCGCCCCGGCCGACGCCGAGCAACTCGCCCACGCAGTAGGAGAGTTCACCTCGCGACTCCCGCAGGACCCGAGCAGCTTCGGCGATGCCTTCAAGACGGCCCTGACACTCGGCTACGTACGCTGCGCGGCCGACCCCGACTCGGGCATGCTGGAGACCTGGGAGGCATGGGTCGGCGCCATGCAGGTCGGCGCCGCGCTGTTCGATACCACCCTTGCCCAGGAGGGCGCGGTGGAGTGCCGTATCGGCGACCGCGTGCTGACACTGCCCGCCACCGGCCCCGCACCGTACGCCGACGGCCGCGCCTGGCTCGACGCCTTCTGGCTCGCCCTCGTCTGCCGTGAGCGGGACCGGCTGACGCGCCTGTGCCAGGTGCCGCTGGACGACCTGCGCCGTGCCAGTGCCGCGGACGACTACCTCTTCCACTGGATCGACACCCTGCAGAGCTACTGGCTCCGCCGCCCCATGGGCGACGTCATCGTCCCCAAGCTGCTCGAGGCCATGAACACCTCCCACCCCGACGTGGCGACCCGCACCCCGAGCGACTTCCTGAACCTGATCGACTACCAGCCCATCGCCCTCTTCCACCGCCTCATCACGAACGACCACGAGGCCTTCGCCCAGGCTCTCACCGAGGCCCTCGACCACCACGAGCGCTACTGGAGCGGTTCGATCCACCCGCGGCGCCAGGTGGCACTCGGCCCCCTCGCCCTGGCGTGCCTGGCGCACGACGGCGACTTCCCCATCGACACCACCTCGCCGTACCTGCCCAAGCACCTGATCAGCCGGGCCTGGTGCGGAGAGTTCCCCACCTGAGCCCCGCGCGTCGCCCGTGACGTTGCGCGGGCGTGTTGGAGGCCGCTGCGGGCCCAGGGAAGGCTTCCTGGGCCCCGGCCGCCGACGGCAGAGCGTGACAAGCCGGACGGGAGCCGGACGGGAGCCGGACGGTCCGGAACCGGAGCGTCCGGCACCAGGACGTCCACGACCTGCCCCGACCTGCCCCGACCACCGAATGGCTGATTTCGTCTCGGCCCTGTTCCTCAGCCGCACGCCCACGCGCTACTGCTTGACCCGACGGAGCCCGGAGCCCGGAGCCACGACGAGAAGGGTCGGATGCGTTGACGCATACGCGGAGCACTGGTGGGCACGAGCGCGGAGTCGGCGGACGCGGAGGACGGACGGGCGGCTCCCGTCAGGAGAGGATGACGTCGTTCGACGACATCTACGACCAGCCCGACCCCAGAGCCTTCTTCCGCAGCCTCGGCCGCTGGGACTACCAGACGCCGCGCCACGCCCAGCCGGTGTTCCGCCGTCTGGTCGCCGCCCGCGCGGCAGCCGCCAGTGCCGAACCCGCCGCCGGCGCCGCCGAACCGGTCACGGTCCTGGACATCTGCTGCTCGTACGGCGTCAACGCGGCCCTCCTCAACCACGACCTGACCCTGGACGACCTGTACGCCCACTACGGCTCCCCGCTGGCCGCCGCCCTCACCACGGCCGAGCTGATCGAGCGGGACCGGGCCTACTACGCGGACCGTCGGCGCCCCGACGCCGTCCCAGTGATCGGACTCGACACCGCCGGCAACGCCGTCTCCTACGCGCGTGCCGCCGGCCTGCTGGACGAGGGCTTCGCCGAGAACCTGGAGGCGGGGCCGCCGAGCAAAGAGCTGTTGCGGGCAGCCCAGCACACCCGGCTGATCACCGTCACCGGAGGCGCCAGCTTCCTGTCTCCCCACACCTTCCAACCCCTCCTGGCCGCGGCACACGCGCCAGTGTGGGTCGCCGCGTTCGTCCTGCGCACCGGCTCCTACCAGCCCATCGCCGACGGCCTGCTGCCCTACGGACTCACCACCGAGAAGTCGGCTGAACCCACCTACCCGCAACGCCGCTTCACCGGCCCGACGGAACAGCGGTACGCCGTCGACGCCGTGACGGCCGCGGGCGAGGACCCGGCAGGGAAGGAGACCGAGGGCTGGTTCCACACCGCGCTGCATCTGTCACGGCCGGCGGAGGACATCGCGGCCCTCCCGCTCGCAACCCTGCTGGGAGACGCAGCTGCAGACTGACGCACACGGTCGCCGCACGGCTGCGACTGCGCCGAACACCGAGTGTGTTCGGCGAGGGTGGTGTGCATAAAGCCTGCGCCTAGGTCGTCTCGATGCGCCGGTGGGGCTTGAGCGCCCCGTCCCGGTCCTCGGTCACTGGCCTACTCTGCCGTCGATGCACTCGCGCAGCAGATCGGCCTGCCCGCAGTGACGGGCGTACTCCTCGATCCTGTGCACCATCAGCTCCCTAACGGCGATGTCGTCCTTCCCCAGGCGCTCGCCCAGATCCGGGTGCTCTGCCAGTGCGGCGTCCGTCGCGGCCTGTTCGCGCGCCAGATCGGAGTACGCGGCGTCGACCACGGCCTCGTCGGCGACGGCGCCGTCGAAGTCCCCGTCGCGCACGCCGTACAGCTTCGGCAGCGGATCGCCGTCGGTGATCCAGTTGCGCCAGTCCCGTTCCACCTCGGCGAGGTGCCGCAGCAGGCCGAGCAGCGACATCGTCGACGGCGGAACCGACCGACGGGCCAGTTGCTCCGCGTCCAGGCCCTCGCACTTCATGCGCAGGGTTATGCGGTAGTTCGTCAGGAAGTCCTGCAGCGTGGCAAGCTCGCCGTCGGGGCTGCCGGCCCCTTCGCGGGGGTCGTCGTCCGGGTCGGCCCACATATCGGGGTAGACGGTTGCCTGGGTCCATCGTGCAGGCTGGTCACTCATACGTTCCAACTCCGTTGGTGAGGGCCCGGGCTCGCCAGCGCCCGCGTTTGAAGGGTTCTCCACGGTCGGCGTTCTCGAGGATCTGGTCGGCAGTTCGGTCCTGGCGACGGGTGTGAGCGGTCGGTCCAGCCGTCACTGGCTCTTCAACCTCTCCTGCAACTCCTCGACGTCGGCCAGAAACCAGGTCTGCCGCCCGCGGTTGCACTCCCGGACGAAGTCCCGGAGCGCGGGACTGGCCTCGATGTGCCGGGAGACGTCGCCGAGAATCACCAGCCCCATACGGTAGTTGACGAACTTCTGGATGATGTCGCCGGCGACGCGCGTGCGCAGCCGGAAGAACTCCTCGTCGAACCGCTCGGCGGGGACGACGACCCAGTGGGCGCCCTGGTAGCCGGCATCGCCGATGAGGTCCAGAGCGTCGCGTTCGCTGCCGATGGCCTCGCCCTCGGAGGCGCACATCAGAAGGGGGACGTCATGGATGCTCTGCAGGGTGCTCATGGCAGCCAAGGCTAATTCGCTGCCCGGACGAGGTCCACGCAGTTACCGAGGACCCGGGCCCAGGCCCCAGGCACCGGCAGCCAGGGCCGTATCGCCGCCTAGAGCTGGTCTGGCCACCACACGACGTCGGGAGCGTCGGCGCGGATGGTCTTTGCTCTGGCCAGGATCCGGGCGTCGAGAGCCCATACGAGTGTGCGCAGCTCGCGGGCGGACTTCTTGGACAAGGCGTGCAGCACCTCTTCGAGATGGTCGCGGAAGTACCCGGGATCGCAGCCGCATTCGGGGATGCCGCATCGAGTGGCCGTGAACGAGCCGGCGATCCGCCTCAGCGGACCGTGGGCCAACGCGGCCCAGTGCCAGAAGGCTTCGGCTGTCGCCTCGGGCCAGAAACGGGTGCGCTCCAGCCGGCGTATGTCCGCCGCGCACGCTCCGGACAGGCGGTCGATGGACGGGTAGCGCCGACGGCGGCTGCGGATCCGCACGGGAAGGTCGCCCCGCACGTCTGATGGGCGCCTACGCGGCATCGCCCTTTCGGTTGCTCGTCATGAGAGCGACCGTACTGCAGGTCCGGTTCCGGGGAAACGGAGTTGTGGCCCAGGGACCTGCCGAGCGTTCGCGGTACTGGCATCTGTCAGGGCCGCGGGGCCCCTTCCCCTACGGTTGCCTCGCAAGGCTGAGATCCTGTCACCATGGTGATAGCGGCCGGTGCCTCGCAGGGCACCTCACACATCCTGCTGATGATCATCCTGGTGGGCCTGATCACCGCAGCGGGGCTCTTCGGCTACGGCGGCAGTACCTTGGCCCGACGCGGCGACGGGCGTTCAGGCACGGGGGGCTTGCTCCGCAGCCTCGCCGCCTTCGCGGGCGCCGCGACAGCCGCCCTGTACGTCTGGGGAAGTCTGCACCTTCTGGGCGCTTTCTTGGACACGGAGGGCATGGGCGCGACCACGTTCCAGGAATGCCTCGACGCAGGCGGGGCGGAGAAGGCGGCGAAAGTCGACGGGTACGAGGTGGAGTACCTGCCGATCCGCTACGTGTGCCGCATCGACGAGGGCGGCAGCTACACCGCGGCCGTCCCCGGGTACGTCAACCCCGCCATGCTGGCGTCGGCGGCCTCCGCCGTCGCCCTCGCGGTCGCCGCGGCCGTCGCATCGGAACGCCGCGACCGTGCCGCTTTCCAGGCAGAGACGTCCGGACCGTAGACGCCGCCTGGAGCCCCAACGCCGGTCCGGGGCCGCTACTTCGCCTCGGCCGGGCGGGAAGCCTCGCGGAGCCATTCGGCGAGAGTCGCGTAGTCGGCGTCGGTCAGGCCCTGACGGGGGTCGACGCGCAGAAGCAGGGCGTCGCCACGATGGTGTGCGGCGACCCAGGCGCGGTCGGCGTCGGCGATCTCGTCGTCGACCCACGCGAACGAGCGCTCGGCTGCCCAGTCGACGAGGGCGCGGGTCTTCCAGTGCAGTCCGCTGCGCTCGTCCTGCTCGTCGGAGGGGGACGGCTCCGGCCAGGACACCACCTCCAGCCGCGGCAGCCCGAGGCGTGGGGCGATGCACTCGTTCGCATCGTCCATCCACGTCGTAGCCCAGACCAGGTCGCACGGCAGCGCCGCCAATCGCGGACCGTGCGCGGGGTTGAGTCTGGCCAGCAGCGGATGGTGGTTCGAGTCCCCGGTATCGGATGTATCGGAACCGGTCTCGTAGGTCGGATATCGGGGCGGCACCGCACCGAAGGGGATGAGTGGTCCGTCGACATCGAGGAAGAGCAGTGGACGCTGTCCGGATTCGTTCACGGCGGCACGATAGCCGCCCGCCGGCGAGACGGTCAGGGGAGGTGTCGGCGGGTCTCCCGCCAGAGGTGAAGGTGATCCCGTGTCGGACCGGGGCGCAGGTGGTCGAGGAGCGTGTCCAGATGGGCTGTCATGTTCTTGTGCCTGCGCAGCTCGCCGATCCGCTCGATGGGGAGGTCGCGCCAGTGCTCGGCGAGGGCGCGGGCCGCGGCGGGGGAGAGCGTGAGCTCGGCGACGGTGTCGGCCGCCAGCCTCTGCGGACTCCAGTCCGGGTCGTCGTCGGGACCGAGCTCGTCGATCATCCGGGTTCGGAGCATGAAGCAGTGCTGGGCGGCTCGTGCTCGAGCCCAGGGCCCTTCGACATGCCTGCTCCAGCTGGCCTGCAAGGCCAGTTTGGCCCACTCCAGGCGGACTTCGCGGGGCTGGTCGGAGCAGCCCGCGCGGGTTTGCGCGACGCAGCGGACTGCCTCGAGGTCCTGGTCCTGAGCAACGGCGGCGAAGGCCCGGAGGCGCTCCAACGTCCAGGTGCTGATATCGCTGCTCGGCTCTTCGCGATCCCGGTGGGTGCTCATTGCTCCTCGTTCCTACGGTGGCTGCGTCGAGGGTTGCACGGAGGCGGTGGGTGCGGATGGGCGTCGGCGAACGAGTGGTCCACGGCCGTGAGTCCGCGCCCCCGTCGGCGGCGACGCGGAAGCGATTCGTCGCAGCCGGTAGCTGATAGTCAGAATGAGGACTAGTCTTATTCATGAGTATGATGAGGGCGTCCCTGGACGAAGGCGAGGAGGAGACGATCCGATGGCATTGCGGCACGCCGTACTGGCCGCGCTGCTCGACGAGGAGCTGAGCGGATACCAGCTGGTCAAGGCGTTCGACCTCGGGGTGGCGAACTTCTGGCACGCCCAGCCGCAGCAGCTGTACGCCGAGCTGACCCGGCTGGAGAAGGACGGGCTGATCGCAGGCCGGGAAGTGGTCCAGGAGAGCCGGCCCAATAAGCGCCTGTTCCAGGTCACCGACGCGGGGCTCGCCGAACTCGACCGCTTCACGGCCACCGCCGTCAAGCCCTCCTTCATCCGCGACGACCTGGTCGTCAAGGTCCAGGCAGCGGATCACGTCGACCCCCAGACGCTGATCGCGCAGCTCGCCGAGCGCGCCGCCTTCGCCCAGACCAAGATTGAGCTCTTCGGCAAGCTGCTGCACACCATGCGAGGCGACCGCACGGAGGCGGAGTTCCTGCGCCACGGCGAACGCATCGGCCCCTATCTGACGTGCCTGCGCGGCCTCGCCTTCGAGCGAGGCAACCGTGAGTGGTGCGAAAGCACCGCCGCCGTCCTGCGGGAGAGAGCCGCCGTCCTGCGGGAGAGAGAAGACGTCCATGGCCAGCGCTGATCCGCAGTACCTGCGCTACGTCGCCCTGGGCGACAGCCAGACCGAGGGCCTCGGCGACGGCGACGACGCCAGCGGGCTGCGCGGTTGGGCGGACCGGCTCGCCGAGCACCTCGCCCAGCACAACCCCGCGATGACGTACGCCAATCTGGGCCTGCGAGGACGCGTCGTCCGCCAAGTCCACGCCGAGCAACTCGCTCCCGCCCTCGCACTGCGCCCCGATCTGGCCACCGTGGTCGCCGGAGTCAACGATCTACTGCGGCCGCGCTTCGACGTCGACGAGGTCGCGGGCCACCTGGAGGCGATGTTCGCCGCGCTCACCGCGCAGGGCGCCCGCGTCGCCACCGTCACCTTCCCCGACGTCGCGCGCATCACCCCGCTCGCCCGGCCGCTGAGCTCCCGCGTCACCGCCCTGAACGACCGCATCCGCGACGCGGCCCGTCGGCACGGAGTCACCGTCGCGGAGACCAGCCACCACCCCGTGGTCACCGACCCCCGCCTGTGGAGCCCGGACCGGCTCCATGCCAGCCCCCTCGGCCATCAGCGCATCGCCGCCGCCATGGCCCACGCCCTCGCGCTGCCCGGCAGCGACGACACATGGACACACCCCCTGCCCGCGCCCACGACGCCTCCACCCACCGGTATGCGGGCCACCGCCGCCGAACTACGCTGGGCCGCCGCCTTCCTCGGCCCCTGGCTGGGCAGACGTCTGCGCGGCCGCTCGTCCGGCGACGGCCGCACCGCCAAACGCCCACAACCACTCCCCGTACAGTCGCCCGGCACCGGTGCGGGCGACGGTGAGAGGCGGACAGCCGGTCTGTAGCGGCCCGTCGAGCCGTACACGCCGTCGGTCCGCACTCGCCGTCACGGCGCTCCAGGGTGGTGCAGCAGAGCGACGTTGTCCTGCGCGTCGACGAGCTGGAAGCCGCGCTCGATGAGGTCGTCCGCGCGTGCGTGGTGTGCATCGGGCGAGACCGGCCACGGCATATCGAGATCGATGACGGCCCACTGGGGCGGGTGATCGGTCAGCGGCCAGGTGAAGACGCGGGTGCGGTGGGCGAGATGAGGGGCCAGGTTGTTGGTCGCCTCCACGACTGCGCCGTCGGGGATCCTGCGCATCAGCGCGTGCGCGGCTCGCGCGTGAGGCGTGGTGGTGAACGCGGTGACCGGGTGGAGCAGGAAGTTCTGCAGATGGGCGGTGGGGGCGAGGGGCGCCGCCGCCACGAGGAGCGCGGCGGCGGTGTGCCGGCCCAGTCCGCGGACGAGCGGCCTAGTGCTGCGCGCCCACTTCGGCTGGGCGTCCAGCGCGGCAGCGAAGAGGATCGGCATGAGCGTGAGGTTGTACTGCAGCCCTGTGCCCCAGTAGAGAGGGCTGTCGGAGAGGAAGCGCACGCAGATGTTCGGCAGGGCGACCAGCGCGAGCGGCGAACCCACGGCGAGACCGCAGGTGAGAGCGCCGAGCAGGAGCAGCGTCGTGGTCTTCTCCGACGGCAGGAACATCAGCTTCGGCGCCGCGGCCAGTCGTTGGGCCAGACCCCGTACATCGCTCAGGTCCCCTTCCCCGGAGGCGACGCTGAAGTACGGATAGGCGTCGTTCGGGTTGAAGGCGGGAATCAGCGCGCCCACCACCACCGCGAAGCAGAGCAGACCCGCGCCGAACAAGGCAAGCCCGAGGCGGCGTTGACGCCGGACGACCAGGACCAAGCCGATGACCGCGACGGTGAGGGCGAGCTCCTCTTTCACCGCCAGCAGAGGCAGCGCCCACCAGGTCGCGGCCCGGTACCGGCCTTCCGCCAGCGCGGTGAGGCTGTACGCCAGCAGCGGCGCCGCGAACGCGACCTCGTGGAAGTCGAAGGCGAGGGCGCCCTGCACACCTGTCGACAGGCCGTACGCGGCGGCGACGGCGTGCCCGCCCGCCCTTCCCAAGCGCCGGGCCGCAAGCCGCGCGAGCGGAACCGTGGCTACCGCCAGCAGGGCGGCCTGCGCGACGAGGAGGGTCTGGGCGCCTGGGCGCAGCCAGTAGAAGGGGACCAGCAGGACGAGAATCGGATGGAAGTGGTCCCCGTAGAGATTGAATCCCCAGCCTTTGAGATCGGACCGCAGGGCGCCGAAGTTGGCGTAGCCGTGCACCGCCTGGGTGAAGATTCCCAGGTCGAATCCGGACGTGCCGAGATTGTGATGCCGTGCCAGCGCGAAGAGCGCGTACAGGATGAACAGAGCACCCGCCCACCCCCACCACGCGCCGGAGCCGGCGCTGGGCCGGAATCGGAGCCGAGTCACCTGCCGCCCTCGCCACGGCAGGTCGCGGCGGCCGATCGAACCGCCTGCCGGCCCCCGGAGAACGGGCGATGTCTGGCTGGAATCACAGAAGGAAGATATATCCGAGGAAATAGATCTCCTTCTCGATCGAACTCGTCTGGGAATGCGGCCTCCGTAAAGTCACCCGACTCGACCAGTTCGGCCGCTTCCCCCCCCTGCTTCCTTCGCCTGGAATTCAGGCGGCGCAACGCAATCGAGACCGCTCGATTCCTTCGCCCCGAGGTGAACGGCCCGGCCGCCCGCATCAGGCCGCCGTGGCCGAAGCCCGGTCCGTCCACGGAACCATGCCGTCCGCCGGCGGGTGCATCTTTCGATGTAGCGGGATTCATCTGTGGTCACGAGGAAATGCCCACCGGGTCGCGTCGACGATGAAGATGTGACTGAGACCCTGCGCACACCGACCACGCAATCCACCGCGGGCGCCCCCGGCGGCCGACTGGCCCTGCTCGACGTACTGCGGGGGACGGCGATCCTCGGCACGCTGATGACCAACGTATGGGTCTTCACCGGTCCAGGCGCCGAGTGGGGGATCCTGCAGAGCAGCAGCACCGGCAACGCCGGCTTCGGGTCGGTCTCCGCGGCAGCCCAGAGCCTCTTCCGGCTGGTGGCCGACGGGAAGTTCCTGTCGATGCTGACGATCCTGTTCGGCGTCGGCCTGGCGATCCAGTACGACTCCGCAGCCCGGCGCGGACAGCCCTGGCCCGGCCGCTACCGGTGGCGGGCGCTGTTCCTGTTCGCCGAGGGGACCGTCCACTTCGTGCTCGTCTTCGCCTGGGACGTACTGATGGGGTACGCGGTCACCGCACTGGTCGCCGCCTGGCTTCTGACCCGGTCGGACCGGGCCCGACGGCGGGTCATGTGGTGGGCCGCCGGGCTGCATCTGGCACTCATGGGCGCGCTCACGGCGGTACTGGTCGAGGCGGGCCAGAGCCGCACGGGCAGCGGAGACCGTGTGTCCCAGAGGGTCGTCGATCTGTATGCGCACGGCGGCTACTGGGAGCAGGTCTCCTTCCGGCTGGAGAACGCCGTCGCGCTGCGCCTGGAGCCGGTGCTCACCTTCGGGCTGCTGCTCTTCCTCTTCCTGCTGGGCGTGCGGCTGTTCCGCGCGGGTGCATTCGGCGCGGACGAGACGGGACGGCGGATCCGTGCGCGGATGCTCGGCTGGGGCCTCGGCCTCGGACTGCCGCTCACCGCGCTCGTCGCCCTCGGAGGCCAGGACTTCTTTCTGCTGGGCAGGTACTGCGCCGCCCCGTTGACGGCCGTCGGCTACATCGGCCTGATCGGCGTCGTGGTCAGCCGGGTGTCACGCCCGGGCCCGCTCACCACGGGACTCGCCTCCGTCGGCCGGACGGCGCTGTCCGGCTATGTGCTCCAGAACGTGCTGTGCGTCCTCGTCGCGTACGGCATCGGCCTCGGCCTCGCGGCCCGGCTCGGAGACTCGGCCGGCCCCTGGTGGGTGATGGGGCTCTGGGCGGCGGTGTCCCTCGTCCTGATGGTGGGCTCCACGCTGTGGCTGCGCCGCTTCTCCCACGGCCCGTTGGAGTACGTGCAGAAGTGGGCGCTGCGGCGCTGAACCCGCACAGCCGGTGGCCGGCGGTCGCGGACCGTGAAGCGGACGGCAGGCGGGTCGCCGGGCCGAGCAGGGCGTGGGCGACGGGCGCATACGCCCGGGCACACGCCCGTGCCCGTCCCCTGGCGAGGCGCCTCCCCGGAGCGGCTACTCGAAGCGCGCGGTGTCGCCTGCCCCTCGGCGTACGATCTCGGCCTCGCCGCCGGAGAAGTCGATGACGGTGGTCGGCTCGGTGCCGCAGTCGCCCGAGTCGACGACGGCGTCCACCACGTGGTCGAGCCGTTCCTTGATCTCCCAGCCCTGCGTCAGCGGCTCGGCCTCGTCGGGCAGGAGCAGCGTGCTGGAGAGCAGCGGCTCGCCGAGTTCGTCGAGCAGGGCCTGGGCGACGACGTGGTCGGGAATCCGCACTCCCACCGTCTTCTTCTTGGGGTGCAGCAACTGGCGCGGCACCTCCTTCGTCGCGGGAAGGATGAAGGTGTAGCTGCCGGGGGTGGCCGCCTTGATCGCGCGGAACACGTCGTTGTCGACCTGCACGAACTGACCCAGCTGTGCGAAGTTCTGGCACACGAGGGTGAAGTGGTGACGGTCGTCGAGATTGCGGATGGATCGAATCCGGTCGAGCCCGTCGCGATTGCCCAGCTGACATCCCAGTGCGAAGCAGGAGTCAGTCGGGTACGCGACGAGCGCACCGGAGCGGATGCTGTCGGCCACGCTGCTGATGGTGCGCCGCTGAGGATTCTCGGGGTGCACGTCGAAGTACTTCGCCATCCGTCGAGCGTACGTGATCGGGACACCTGGGCCGGGCGGTGCGGACGCGCTGTCCGCGCCCGTCGACGCCTGGGGCCGATGGCGGCGCCAGCTGCAAGCGCTGATGCGTCAGTTCACCCGCCAGGCGCTGTGCGGCACGCCCGGACGTAGTCTTCCGGCATGAGTGATCTCTACGAGTTGCAGCTCGCACTCGACTTCCCCGACTCCCTTCCCGAGGCTGACCTCGGCCTGCTGCGCTGGCATCTCGGCCAAGGCGGAGACGCCGCCTCGACTGAGACAGGCGAGACAGACGAGGTAGACGGGGTAGGCGAGGGAGAGGAGACGGACGAGGCGGCGGCCATGGAGGCGTATCCGCTGCTGTCCTCGAAGGGGGCGGCCCACCGCGTCGGCGGCGCCCTGGTCGGCGAACTGTGCCGGGGACCCCGAGGCTGGGCACTGACCGCCCGGCAGGAGGTGCACCCTGACGAGTTCGACGACCTTCAGGGCCTGCTGGCTTGGCTCGCGTCGCGGACGACGACCATCGGCGCGATCGGCTGTCTGCGCTTCTACGAATCCGATGTCCCGGAAGTCCTGATCGCTGACTCTGGACGCGCCCGCCGACTGGTTCTCCGGGCCGCCGGGCCAGCGAGGGACGACGTTTTCTCTCTCGGCCTCGACTGAGCGACGAGGTGCGCCGGCGGATGTGCGCTCACGGCGACGTGCTCACGGCGCGTGTCTCACGGCCGCGGTTCTCGTACGGCGCCGGCGATGACCGTGGTGACCATCTTGTGGACGGCGCCGGTGTCCGGCGGGGCGGCTTCCCGGTCGGCGAAGAGCAGATGGCCGGCCCCGATGAGCGTGGGGGCGAGCGCGTCGACGTCGGCGTCCCCGGCGATGCGGCCCCGTTCGCGCTCGGCGGCGAGATACGAGGCGATCATGGCGGCGGCCTCCGTCAGCACCGGGACTCCGGTGGGCGTGGACTCGCGCAGCCGGGCGCGCAGTTCGTCCCGGGAGGTGACGAGGCCGACGATCGCCACCGCGACCGACTCGAACAGGGTCGTCAGCGCGCCGGTGAGGTTGCCGGCGACCGTGCCCGTCCCCGCGGACGCGCTCAGGGCCGCGGACTGGCTGTCGATCCGGGCGACGCGGCTGCGCACCAGCTCGGCGAGGAAGGCGTCGAAGTCGGCGAAATGCCGGTGCAGGACGCCCTTGGCGCAGCCTGCCTCCGTGGTGACCGCGCGGCTCGTCAGGGCGCTCGGCCCGTCCCGGAGCAGGATCCGCTCGGCGGCGTCGAACAGTTGCTCCCGTGCGTCGCGCATGGCTACTCCCGTCGGCACCCTGCGCTCCTCCTTCGCTGGCCGGTTCCACTCGGTTGACGAGTGGGCATGTGCCCACTAATAGTGGGCGCATGCCCACTATACCTCCGGAGCGGTCACCGCTGCCTGCCCCTGACTCCCAGCCTGACCCCCGGCCTGAGCCCCACCGACACCGCGAAGTGGCGGAGTCGTACGGCTCGCAGGCCGAACGCTACGACCGCGCCCGTCCCCGCTATCCCCAAGCCCTGGTCGACCGGATCGTCGCCGCCGGCCCCGGCTCCGACGTGCTCGACGTCGGCATCGGCACCGGAATCGTCGCCCGGCAGTTCCAGGCGGCCGGCTGCACGGTGCTCGGGGTCGACGTCGACGAGCGCATGGCCGAGTGGGCGCGGCGGCACCGCGGGCTCGAGGTCGAGGTAGCGGCCTTCGAAGCCTGGGACACCCGCGGCCGGGCGGTCGACGCCGTCGTCTCCGGGCAGACCTGGCACTGGGTGGACCCGGTCGCGGGCGCGGCGAAGGCGGCCGAGGCGCTGCGGCCGGGCGGCACGCTGGCCGCGTTCTGGAACGTGGACCAGCCGCCGCCGGACCTGGCGGAGGCCTTCGCCGCGGTCTACCGCCGGGTGATGCCCGACTCGCTCGCCGCCCGCCGGTGGACGGCCGGCTCGGACGGGTACGCGACGCTCTGCACCAGGGCGGCCGACGGGATGCGAGCGGCAGGCGGGTTCGACGAGCCGGAGCAGTGGCGATTCGACTGGGAGCGGTCCTACACCCGGGACGAATGGCTCGACCAACTGCCCACCACCGGCGACCACAGCCAGTTCCCGCCGGCCCAGCTGGCGGAGCTGCTGGCGGGAGTCGGGGCCGCCGTCGACGCGCGAGGAGGCGGATTCACGATGCGCTACGCGACGTTGGCAGTCGTCGCGGCGCGAACCGACACGGCCTGACCCGCGGACCCGGCCTGACCCGCAGACGCGGGCCTGCCCGCCGAGGACGCGGTGTGCGCGCCCCGGGCGGGTCGTTCCTAGGATGAGTGATCCACAGGGCAGGAGACCGGAGTGCTGGATCGGCTGAACCAGGCCATGGAACACATCGAGGGCCGCCTCGACGAGCACATCGACGCGGCCGAGCTGGCGCGGATCGCCCTGACGTCCGAGTACCACCTACGGCGGTTGTTCTCCGCGTTGGCCGGGATGCCGCTGTCGGAGTACATCCGGCGCAGGCGGCTGACCGTCGCCGGGGCCGAGGTGCTCGCCGGAGAGCGGACGCTGCTGGACATCGCGGTGCGCTACGGCTACGGATCGGCCGAGGCGTTCGCCCGAGCGTTCCGCGCCATGCACGGCATCGGGCCTGGCGAGGCCAGGCGTACGGGTGCGGCTCTGCGCGCCCAGCCACTGATCTCCTTCCGCCTCGTCGTCGAGGGGAGCACCGCCATGACGTACCGGATCGTGGAGAAGGAGGAGTTCCGCGTCGTCGGCAAGAAGGCTCGCGTCCCCCTCGTCCACGAGGGGATGAACCCGGCGATCGTCGCGTTCGTCAGAAGCATCGAAGCGGAGACCGTGCAGCGCGTCACACAGCTGTCCGACCAGGAGCCGGAGGGACTCCTCTCGGTGTCGGAGCTTGTCTCCGACAGTCGTGAAGAGGGTGCCGAACTCGACTACTACCACGCCGTGGTGACCAGCGCCGAGGCCCCGGAGGACCTTGACGTCCGCGTCGTCGCGGCGGGCACATGGGCGGTGTTCGAGAACACCGGACCGTTCCCGCACGCGCTCCAGTACCTGTGGCGGGACGTGTTCACGCAGTGGTTCCCCTCCAACCCGTACGCGAGCAGGCCGGGACCCGAGATCCTGCGGACGCAGCTCTCGCCGGACGCGACGGAGGCGGACGCGCAGCTGTGGATCCCCGTGGAGCGGACGGCGGTGTGACGGCAACCCCCTCCGCACCCTGACGCATGACCGAGGTCGCCGGCGTCATGAGGCCCGGGGGCTGTGAGGCGGTGGGTACGCTTCCGCAATGGGAGTGTGCATCGAGGTAATGATCGTCGACTGGGACAAGGTCGAGGCCATGCCGGCCAGTCGGCGGGAAGAGATGCTGATCGATGCCGCCTGCGGAGACGAGGACTACGGCGACCTCGACGAGGAGGGCTGGATCTGGCCCTCTCCAGCGGATGCCGACTGGTACGGCAGATACGCCTTCCGTCGCACAAATGGCTCCTACAAGCCCCATTTCTGGGCCGGTGAGCGGTGGGAGCACATCCGGGACTACGCCGCTCCCCGCCTGCGTACAGCCTTGGACCGGTTTACGGCGCCCCTGTTCTGGGACGGCTTCGAGTACTTCGTCGGCGAGGACGCCGGAGCTGTTCCCGAACGGGAAGGCGCCTGGCACGGGGGCCTGCTGGTGTGGCGCCCACCGGAGGACGTCGCCGCGCTGAAGGGTTTCTGGGGCGAGGCGGAGCCCCAACTCAAGACCCTGCGAGAGCCGTTCGACCAGCACGCCGCAGTTCCACAGGGCTGGATCTGCGACTTCGAGTCGTTTGCCGAGTTGCTCATGGGGTGGGGCGAGGTCGTCGTGGAAGCCGACCGCCGCGGCTGGGGCCTTCTGGGACTCCGCTGCTGAGCCTGACTGCTCCCCTCAGCCCAGGCGATCCCGCAGTCGGCCGCCCAGCCGGCGCCCGGCAGCGCGCGGTGCGCTGCCGGGCCCGTGCCGGTGAGGGATCAGCCGCAGCGGCGGCCGGTGTTGATGCACTTCACGGCTTGCTTCATCATCCGGTCCGACATGGCGTTGATGAAGTCGCCGTGGTCGGTGATCGGCTTGTGGAACGACTCGGGGAAGCTGTCGACGGCGAAGCTGGTGCTCCCGGACAGACCGCTGTACACCACGCGCTGCACCAGCTGCGGGATCGGCCGGAAGCCGGCCGGGCACCTGCCGCGCGCATCGGCGAAGGCGACATGGGTGCGGTGGTTGGCGCTGTCGGTGTTCCGTCCGTCCCAGCAGTTCTGGAACTTGGCCACGCGTATCAGATTGCTGCCCTCAGGACAGATCGGGTACTTGTCCCTCAGCTCGACGCGGTTCTCGAAGCCGGTGCAGGTGTAGCGGGCGTTGGCGTTGGCGCCGCCGTTCGCGTTGGCCTTCGCGTCTCCGGTGATGATGCGCAGGAACCGCGGCATGGGGCTCACCTTGGACTGAGGGTTGCCGACGAACTGCAGGGAGACGGACACGGGCGTGAGGATCCTGCCGATGTTGCCCTCGGCGCCTCCGCCCTGCTGGTCGGCGTCGGACTCTTGGACGCCGTCGCGGTCGCGCAGCACGGGCCAGTAGTAGGTGGACTGGTCGCCGTTGGTGCATGTCGTCTGGGCTGCCGCCAGCGACTCGTTCGTGGTGAACGCGTTGACGCCGACCGCTCCCACGTAGTCGTGGTTGTGGTGGGCGCCGTTGGCCACTCCGGGAGCTGCGATGACGTTGTCGGAGTTGAACCGCCCCTCCTCGTTCACACCGCACAGCGACTGGAAGGCGCCCGTGGAGGCCGAGCGGCCGTTGCGGGCCTTCGGGACGTTCCACCGGACGGTGGTGATGTCCACGTAGTCCTCGGGGGACGGACCGTTGTCGACCTGCTGACCGGCGCCCTGCTGTCCGGCGCCTTGCTCGCCGGCGGGCGGCTGACCGGCCCCCTGCTGTCCGGCGCCCGGGCCGCTCGGGGTGGCCTGCGGCTGTCCCGTGCCCTGCTGCTGGTCGCCCTCGGCCTTCGTCTCGGAGGCGCCCGCTCTGCCGACGGTGCACGCTGTGAGGCTCGCGAGGTTCTGCGGACGCGGTGAGCCGGCCCGTTCCACGGCGACCTCGATCCGCTCCAGAGCGGCGGAGCGTTTGGACCACAGGGGGTCGAGGACGGTATGGGAGGACACGCCCTTCCCGGAGGACAGCCGTGCGTCGGCCGCCTCGACGTCCTGCTGCATCTGCCGCAGATCCCGGCTCACCTCGGCGCGGGCCTCGGCCGGAATGTCCGGCAGGCGTTCCTCCACCGAGGGGCAGACGACCGACGCGGCCTGCTGCCCGCCGGGGCTGGTGGCATTGGCCCCGGCGTTGACGGCCGCCAGGCCGCCGCCTCCCAGCACGAGGCCGGCCACTGCGATGAGGGCCTTTCGCCTGGTGCGGTTCACCTTGTGCCGCTGATTCATGAATGTGCTCGCTTTCTGATGGGCTCGGCGGACGCCCCGGGAGTGAACTCCCGGACGCCGGACCCCCGTTGCCCGGTCACTCTGGCAACACAGAGACCCGTCCGCACCACCCGACTCAGAGGCGTCACAGTCTCGTAAGGCCGACCTGGGCAGTCCCTGGCAGCGCCCGGCCCCGGACCCGACCAGACAACCCACCTGGCAGAGCCCTACTCCTGGCTGAGGATCTCGGAGTGGGGAATGAAGCGATACCTGTCATCCGGGTCGACGACCTCGTCGAGGTCGGCGAAGTAGTACGACGTCGTCGTGCCGGCGACCACGTCCAGGAGGAACTGGCTGCACGAGGCCGGATGAGCCTCCCAGAGAGGACCGCGGCCCTCGTTGAGGACGACGGTCCACTCCTCCGGCTCCACGTCCGGCCGGGCCAGCCAGTAGAGCCAGTGTCCCGCGCCTTCTACATACCCCCAGGGCACCAGCCGGACATCGCCCTCCCGAAGCTCTGGGGGACTGTCCACGCCGCGGGTCCAGAGCGTGGCGAGCATCTCCTCGTGCTCCGCGGTCTGGACGACGAGGTCGTACATCGGATCAGGGCAGTCGGGCTCCAGCAGCCAGATCGTCCCGGCGAAGACGCCGCCGCCATACCGTTGGACGAGCCGCTTGTAGTCGGCGGGCAGCACGGCGCCCAGCGCCTCCTCCACGGCAGCCCACTCCACGTCACGGATGGCCCCGGGCGGTGGGCAGAGGCGCCGCAGCGGATCGGTGTGGCGCAGGCTCCGGGCGATCCGGATGTCGATCGGCAGGGCGCTGAGCCGTGCCGGGGTCCTGGAGGCGTCCAGGACCACCGCGCGCATCCGGTCGCCGACCGCGGCGCGCGGTGTATCCGACCACCACGAGGGGTGTTTGGCCTGGTCGATGAAGCCTTCGAGTCCGTCCGCGTCGACGAGCGCGCCCACCGGGGCCACGGCCTTGACGACGACGTCGTACTCCTGATGATCAGCGAACATGGCATCCACCCTGCATACATCCCGTCATGTGCCGCACCGCGGTGACCTGGAGGGGTTTCCGGAACCGGTTCAGGCCTCGGAACCGTCCGCGAGCGCCGCGGCGGTGGCGCGTACGAAGGCCTGCGGATTGTCGAGCATGATGTTGTGCCCGCAGTCCGGGATCGCGACGACGGACACCCCGGCGTCGGCCAGCGCGGCCGCGCCCGGGAGCGGGCCGTCGGCCCCGGGCAGCAGGAAGGCGCGCGGGATCTTCAGCTCCACGAGGAGTTCGCGCATGGTGGGGACCGTTCCGCGGATGAGATGGGTGGCGCTGCGGTGGAGGGCCTCCCGGCCGGCGAGACGCATGGTGGACCACCAGTGGGGGCCGACCCGGTCGCGGACCTCGGCCCAGCCGCCTGCCAGGAACTCCTCTTCGGTGTACGCGCCGATGCCGCTGCTGCCGCTCGAGCCCGGCGTGCGGGGGAGCGGGTCGAGGTTGGCGTCCACCAGGACCAGACGGGAGACGAGACGGGGGTGACGGGCGGCCAGGACGATGGCCACGGAGCCGCCCATGCTGTGCGCGATGAGCTCGGCGCCGTCGACGCCTGCGGCGTCGAGGGCGGTGGCGAGGGCGTCCGCGTGCGACTCGAGTGTGTAGTCGAAGTCCGTCGGCCGGTCGCTGATGCCGTGCCCGAGCATGTCGATCAGCAGCGAACGACGGCCGGCCAGCAGCGGGTGGACCGCGACCTCGGCGAAGTAGGCCGGGGACGTCGCACCGAGGCCGTGGATGTAGACGCGGGGCGGCTCCTGGCCAGGCAGCTCCACCCAGCGGATCTGGTCGCCGCCGGCCGTCACGGCTGCGTTGCGCATAGTCTGCTCCCCCTGCAGTCAAGATCGATGGTGTGTCGAGGGTAGCCGCGCGGCTCGACACCGGGCCGCTGGGGGCTCTTGGGCTTCCGCTGCCTCACGGCAGCGCGTCGACTGCCTTGTCGGCGTGGGGCCGGGTCAGCCGCCTGCCATCGCGCAGCCGCAGCCGCAGCCCTCCGCAGCCGTCCGGGTCGCCGCAGCAGCCGTCCGGGCCGGCACGCCGTCGATCCAGTTGTCGCCGCCGTCCGGGCCCCGAGCACGAGGGGGCTGCCGCTGTCCGGCCGCTGACCGCGGCCATGCGCCCGGCTGCGGTGGACTCTGAGTCCGCCGCAGCCGGGCGCCGGCGAGGGGCCGCCCCCCACAGGCTGCCGGTGCCCCCGGACCCCGATCCCGCGCCGGGGGCCCGCGGGCGTGTCACCCC